>JANTFQ010000224.1 GCA_024763405.1 Calditrichaceae bacterium | reverse complement strand
AAGCTAAAAATTGAAAAAACATATCTATCTAACCGGATTTATGGGCGCGGGTAAAAGCCGCATCGGACGCACACTGGCCGCGGAATGGAACTGGCCCTTTTACGATACGGATGCGCTGATTGAACAGGAAACCGGACGGACTATTATGCAGTTGTTCGAAGAAAAAGGAGAGCCGTTCTTCCGGGAAAAAGAAGCGGAGGTTGTCAGCCGGGTTTCCACAGAGGCTTATCCGGCGGTCATTTCTCTCGGCGGCGGTGCGCTGATGCAAAAGGAAAGCTATCAAATCATCCGGGATAGCGGGCTGCTGATTTATATTAAAAGCACGCCCGAACGAATCCTGGAACGGGTCCGTCATACCGATAAACGACCGCTGTTAAAAATGGAAAAAAGTGGGAATTTTGAACAGAAACTTCTGGAGCGGATAAAGGAATTATCTATCGAACGAGAGCCGGTTTATGCCTGTGCGGATATTGTGTATCTGCGTGACGGGCTGGAACCGGAGCAGATCATTTCGGAATTAAATGTGCTAATCCGGCAAAAATGGGAAGGTTAAATGAAAACCATTCAGGTGAATATTGAACGGGAGTCCTATCCGGTTTATCTCGGAAATGGTATTTTGGATCAATTTGCACAAATCCTTCGGAAACACCGAAGGGCGCGGCAGATTGTTATTATTTCTGTAAAAGCGATATTTGATTTATACGGTGAGGCGCTGATTTCCGGATTTGAAAATCACGAACAGGTGCAGGTGCTGCTTATTCCGGATGGGGAAAAAGCCAAATCCCTGAAACAGGTTGAGGCTTTATACACGCGATTATTGAAAAAGAAATTTGAACGCGGTGTGATAATAGTGGCTCTCGGCGGCGGCGTTGTGGGTGATTTAAGCGGATTCGTGGCGGCGACCTATCTGCGCGGGGTTGATTTTGTGCAAGTGCCAACGACTCTGTTAGCGCAGGTGGACAGCAGCATCGGCGGCAAAACCGGCGTAAACCATCCCCTGGGAAAAAATTTAATCGGCGCCTTTAAACAGCCCCTTTTTGTGTTTTCCGATACGCAAACGCTGCAGAGTCTGCCCGATGCAGAAATTCGCTGTGGCCTGGGAGAAGTCGTTAAATACGGTTTTATTTTAAATCGTACCTTCTTTGAATATTTACAGGAAAATATCGGGAAGGCCCTGCAAAAAGATGCGGATGTCCTCCTGCATCTCGTGGAAACTTCCGCCCGTGAAAAAGCAGAAATCGTGGCGCAGGACGAAAAAGAGAGTAACCTGCGTATGATTTTAAATTTCGGTCACACCTTCTGCCACGCCCTGGAGGCGGAATTTAATTACGAAGGTTTAAAACACGGCGAAGCGGTTGTGCTGGGAATGCAATGTGCGCTGCTTTACGCGAAGGAGGCTGGCCGAATGGATGCGGAAGAATATGAACAGGGAATGGCGCTTTTAAAGCAAATTCCAGTTACTTTGCCAAAAGAAAACTTAAACCCGCAAACGCTTTTGGAGCATATGACGCGCGATAAAAAAGTACGCGATAGAAATATCCGTTTGATTTTAGTGGAAGAGATTGGAAAATATAAAATTGAACCCGCTGCCGATACAGAACACATTAAAAAAACCTGGCAGAAATTTATTGAACTTACAAGTGTCTGACTGGTCGGGAATCAAAAGAGTAACGAGTAAAAATATCCAATATTGAACAGAGAATATCCGATTTTGAGGGAAAAACAGATGCGAGACTATCTTGATGCACGAAAAGCTGACATTGGAAATTCTTTGATGGAAAATGAAATTTATTTGGAATTTGGGTTTTGATTTTTCTGGTTCATTTAGGTTAGGCTCTATATGCGTGTTACATTTTTAGGCTCGGGCACCTCGGGCGGTGTGCCGGTTATCAATTGCGATTGTTCCGTTTGCCGTTCGCTAAATCCGAAAAACAAACGGCTGCGCAGTTCCGTTTTAGTTGAAATAAACGGATTGAATTTTCTCGTGGACACTTCGCCCGATCTGCGTCAGCAACTGCTGCGACGTCGGATTGAAAGGGTGGACGCGGTGCTTTATACCCACGCCCATGCCGATCATATTTTCGGACTGGATGAATTACGCCGTTTTAATTATCTTCAAAAAGAACGCATTCCGGCCTATGCCAATAAATCAACAGCGGAAACGCTGCATTCTGTTTTTCACTACGCGTTTCAGTCGGGGGCGTTAAGGCCGGGCGTACCCAATCTTTCACTTGAAATTGTTGAGCACGTATTTGATATCTCCGGAGTAAAAATTATTCCCATTCCGCTGCTGCACGGTGAACAGGAAATACTGGGATTCCGAATCGGGAATTTTGCCTACTGTACCGATGTGAGCCGCATCCCCGAAGAGAGTTACAGGCTGTTGCAGGAATTGGATGTGCTGGTGCTCGATGCGCTTAGAGAAAAACCGCATCCTACCCATTTTTCGCTGGATCAGGCGCTGGAACAGGCGGCAAAGATCGGTGCAAAACAGACCTGGTTCACCCATATCAGTCATATTCTGGACCAGGATACGCACGGGCAGAATTTGCCGAAATCCTGTGCCTTTGCCTATGACGGTCTGGAACTGGAATTAGTGAACGATGAATAATGGGCAATATTTGTCCTTCATAAAGCGGGTAGCAAAAATCCAATTTAAACAATGTCAAGGTTTTTTAAATTTCAACAAATCTGTTATGACAATTCCGCAAGGTTTTGCATAATAGTCTCGACATTTCCGCAATTTGTAGCTAAATAGTGCCCGGCTTCAAAATTTATCCGCATAAAAGCGAGCAAACAGTTTAAATATTTTTTCATTAGTATCCGGTTTAGAATTGGAAATAGTCAATAAATGTCAGTGATATCAATGTGAAGAGCGATGTCTATTTTATAGGAACTTAAAGCCAACCCACTTCTGTACCCTGAGCGAAGTCGAAGGGTAATCCCCTCCCTTTTTTTGGAAGGGAGGGGAAATCCGCCGGCTGACGGGAGGGGAGAGTTATTTTGAAGAAATTCTAATAAATATTAGATCGTCACCATTTAACCGAACACTATTGATATTTTTTAGTACTTTTTTTATATATTTGACAATTGACGGAGTATTATATATAATACCACTATGAAAAAGAAAAAGTATAAAATTGTAGTGGACACAAACGTTTTTATTTCAGCTTTAAAGTCAAAGCGGGGTGCATCATTTAAATTGTTTTTTGACACTCCAAAGGAAAAATTTGAAAACAATATTTCCCCGAGTTTGATATTCGAATACGAAAGTATTGCCAAAAGAGATTCAGGTAATATTATGTTGAGCGATAATGAAATAGATTCTATTTTGGATATGATTTGTAAATGGTCAAATAAATGTGAAATTTATTTTCTTTGGCGACCATACTTAAAAGACCCAAAGGATGATTTTATTTTAGAGTTAGCAGTTGAATCCCAAAGTGATTTCATCATCACATATAATGAGAATGATTTTAAAGGAATTGAAAAATTCGGACTAAAAGTATTAAATCCAAAAGAATTTTTAAAAAAAATAGGGGAGATATAGAATGAGTATTTTAAGTTTACGCTTGCCTGATTCTCTTCACAAAAAAGTAAAAGATTTTTCAAGAGAAGAAGGTATTTCAATTAATCAATTTATCACCAGCGCAGTTTCGGAAAAAATATCAGCATTTGCCACTTATGATTATTTGGAAATGCGGGCGAAAAGAGCAGATAAAAAGAAATTTAAAAAAGCATTGTCACGGATTCCTGATGTCGAACCGCAAGAGTATGACAAACTCTGATTTTTTCATTTTTAGAAAAATCAAGGTCTACCGTCAACATAAATTCTGGCACGATTACACGTCAGGTTTTCTGTATTTAAAAGTGTTTCGAACGTACTTGTGCAGCTTATTTCGTTATCGAAATGGCGTCAGGGTGTATAAATATTAACACTAAAAATTTTTACAAGTTCATTAAGTATAAAATGGAGTTTATCGAATGAAAATACTCATTATCAACGGCCCCAACCTGAATCTGTTAGGCAGCCGTAAGCCGGATGTGTACGGACATAAAAGTCTCGATGAGGTGAATGAATTTATCGAAGGCTATTTTAAACGGGTAAAACTGGAATTTTTTCAGAGCAACCACGAAGGCGCTATCATCGATAAAATTCAGCAGTCGGCGCGGGAATATGACGGAATTGCCATTAATCCGGGCGCTTATACACATTATTCCTATGCCATTCGCGACGCCATCGAAGCGGTTGCCATTCCGGTGGCCGAGGTGCATATCAGCAATGTACACGGGCGGGAAGATTTCCGCAGCACATCGGTGATTTCGGATGTCTGCAGCGGCACCATCAGTGGCTTTGGTATTTACGGATATGTGCTGGCCGTGCAGGCGCTGGCCCACCAGATAAAAAGAAACGGCCAATGATTCAGCAAATAAAAAATTTAGCCCGGCACTCTTCGGTGTACACCTTCAGCACCTTCATCCAGCGGGCGCTGGGTTTTGTGATGCTGCCCATTTATACGGATGTCGCCTATATTTCTAAAACCGCTTACAGCGAT
>JANTFQ010000223.1 GCA_024763405.1 Calditrichaceae bacterium | reverse complement strand
GTTGGTTTTAAGTTCCCATAAAATAGACATCGCTCTTCACATTGATATCACTGACATTAATTGACTATTTCCAATTCTAAACCGGACACTGATGGTTCAAAATACCCATAAATTATTTTTACTAAAAATATTTATAAATCAACAGAAAAAAAATGGGGATAAACAATCCTAAGCCGGTAAGCCACTTCCCCCGACCGGCCAGTCCCTTTTTCCCTTTCAGAACAAATAAACCCGAAATTGCCAAAAACAGAAGGGCTACGGCGTACAAATCCGAAAACCAGGTCCACCATTTTTTCGCATGATTCAGATGCAGAAAATTCATATCATGCAAAATGGCACGCTCTTTGACAATTTCCCGGCGGCCCTTCCCCGTGTGCAGGTTAATTTCGATGGTCTGATTGTTCAGATAGATATTCAGCATTTCCCGTGAGGGACGGAATGTGCTTTTAGGCTGTTCTTCAATTTTCAATGCTGCCAGCACATGAGCCACTGCTCCGTCGGCAGAAGTTCCGTCAAACGGAGCAATCTCAACGCGCTTATATTCGATGTTAAAACTTGGATTCCAGCTATCCACATGATTCACGGCGATTCCGGACACGGCAAAGACAATCGTAAGACCGACGGCAAGATAACCGATATCACGATGCAGAATATTATTCCATTTACGCCATTTGAAGCGGCTCATTGATTTCCCAATATTTTATTTAGAAAGATCAATTTTTGCACCCAAACCACGGATGCGGTAAATAACTTTTCCTTCCGTAACCGAAGCCGGATCAAATTTTTCGCCGGATTCTTCGGCATGGTGTTTCCTCTGTTTTATCATTTGCTCTTTGGAGATTTCCAGTTTTTCAACAGTACCTTCCACAAGAGAAAGGTGCCCCTTGCCTTCCAGCGGAAAAACAATTTCGCCGTCGTTCACTTTTACCATAATTGTCTGAAATTCCTTATCGCTGGCAATTTCCATCCAGCAGCCGCGCTTTTTGCACACATCTACCACACGGCCTTCCACTAAAACTTTTTGGCCGACAAATTTTTCCGGCTGACTCAGTATATCCGATATTTTTGTCGTTTTGGTTAAACTAACGCCATTTCCAAAAGTTTTCCATTCATTGGCTGTGGCAAGAGAAAGGGTGGTCAATAAAATAATTAAAAGTACATAAATTCTGCGCATGTATTTCTCCCCGATTGTAAGATTACTCTTTTCAGTTTCAGATGCTAACTCTGTTCTTTTTAGGATTATTCCCATATTTAAATAACAACATACATAATTAGTGTCTGTCTTTAAAGTAGTCTAAAACCTCACCCCGGCCCTCTCCTGAAAGGAGAGGGAGAAAAGGAAGTTCCCCTTCTCCTTGTAGGAGAAGGGGGTAGAGGATGAGGTATTTATGACGACAGAAAGAATCATAAAAATTCTCATTATTCTCTGACTTTATGGACAGACACTAATTAGAAAAGAAGACGGCACACATAAACGGCCGTAATCAAACCGGCGGCATCCGCCAGCAAACCGGCCGGCAGCGCATAGCGTGTTTTGAAAATATTCACGGAGCCAAAATAGACCGCCACCACATAAAAAGTGGTTTCCGTGCTGCCAAACATAGTAGAGGCAGTAAAACCGATTAAGGAATCCGGACCATATGTTTTCATTAATTCGGTCATAATCCCAATGGAACCGCTGCCCGACAACGGGCGCATAAAGGCCATTGGCAACACTTCGGGCGGCATGCCGATAAGCGTGGTAACCGGACTTAGCAGCCAGGTTAAAACATCCAGAGCGCCGCTGGCCCGGAACATTCCAATCGCAACCAACATGGCGACCAGGTAGGGAATAATTTTTACACCCACCTCAAACCCCTCTTTGGCGCCTTCAACAAAAACCTCATACACTTTTACTTTTTTCAGATAGCCATAGGCCAGAAAAATAAAAATAATCAACGGAATAGCGAGAATTGACAGCCAGTCCAGAATGATTTTAAAACTATGCATACTTCCTCCGCTATTTTGATTTGGACAGGCTCTTCTTTTTATTATTGAAATACTGAATCAGCTTTACCGTTGTAACGCCCACAATGGTTGCCATCGTTGCCGACAGGATTGCCGGTACGACAATTTGCTGGGGATTAACCGAACCAAGTGATGCGCGGATGGCAATAGCCGTGGCCGGAACAATTGTGATGGCGCTGGTATTAATCACCAGAAATGTAATCATATCATCCGTTGCCTTACCTTTTTCCGGATTCAGTTTATCCAGCTCTTCCATCGCTTTTAAACCTAACGGTGTCGCCGCGTTGGAAAGTCCCAGCATATTGGCGGCAATATTCATAACCATAGCGCCCACCGCGGGATGCTCCGACGGAATGGTTGGAAACAGCCTTTTTGTAATCGGCCGCACGGCTTTAGCCAATATTCTGATAGCGCCCGCCTCCTCGGCAATACGCATAATACCCAGCCATAGCGCCATAACCCCGATTAAACCGATGGCAATTTTAACGCTCAATCCGGCCGCCTCTATAGCAGCAGAAGTAACCTGACCCAACTTGGTATCCTTATTCAGATTCCGGTGTACTTCTTCCTGAACAGGCGTATCCACAGCCGTTATTTCCTGAAATAAATCTGTTCCTCCGGCAATTAGAATACTAAGTATAATCATCCATAACCAGATATGATTCAGCATCACGCCTCCTTTATTTATGCCAATAAAATAGAACCAATGTTAGACAATTTTATAATTTAGTTCAAGTTTATAGATATTTCTCAGCAAATGGCGCTCAATATCGTTTAGCGTGACTTCAATCACAATAGCATTGAAGGATTATCTTAAAATACAGTCTTAAATCAGTATGCGGGAGCCTTCTGGAATTGAATCCTAATTTTAAATTTAATACACAATTTGGCTTAAAACTATCGGACCGTTTAGACGGCACCTATTATTCGCTGCTGCTTATTTCGATGGCGCTTTTCTCAATTCTATCATTTATTCTTTCTCAGCTTAATTACCAGGCCCTTAGCAATGAGGCCGATCAGTTGATTCGTAGCCGCTATAAAGCTTTGGCCGCTACTTTTATTTTTGATGAACCCCCGGCCAAACCTGTTCCTGATTTAGCCGCTATAAATTCGGAGTCATTATTAAAGCCAGAGATGACCCGACATAAAAAGATTGAATCCAGGATCAAGAAATCGGTCAACCGCATCGTGCAATCCAGCCGTAATACAACTTCTGCTACAGAAATTATCGGGAATGAGTTACCGGATGTAGATGATTTTGTCGGCGATATGGAAGCCATCGAAAGCGGACAGCTCTCCTATAATGACAATCAGTGGCCTTCGGCTAAAAATAATGGAAGCCCCCGAAATGTCACCCATTTTGATCCCGGTGACATTGACGATATTATGGAAAAACCATTCAATTATCTGCTCTCCCGAAAAGGCGCAATGTATATCGACCTGACAGATGAAATGGTTGAGGACCCCAATGAAAAGGTCGGTTATCGTGATCCTGTAGAAATTGAGCGCGTGGTCGAACAAAATCAGTCTATGATCGAACACTGCTTCCGCAAAGAAGCCCGGCAAAATCTGCATTTAAATGGATTTGTTAAGGTAGAATTCAGAATTTCATTCGAAGGTTTTGTTATTCCCGAAAGCATCCGCATTATCAATTCCACCGTGCGCAGCCGCAAAGTAGAACACTGCATTAAGCAGTACATCAGCCGCTGGCGGAATTTTAGAAAGCTGGATGAAGAGATGGGTATTGCACGAGTCGTCCAGAAGTTTGTTTTTAACTAACCCGTTTATGCTCCACTTTTCTCTGCTTCTGCATTAAATCATTGTATATTTTTTTCGTGTTCTCCTTAAGCGCTTCCAGAGAACCATTGTTTTCAATTACAAAATCCGCCCATTTTACTTTATCGGCAAGAGGAATCTGCTTTCCGGCACGTTCTTTAAATTGTTTCTGGGTCATTCCGTCCCGCTGGTTCACACGTTTCATTCTAAGCGGCATCGAGGTATTCACAACCACTATAAAATCGAACATACGCTCGATGCTAATTTCGTAAATGAGTGCCGCATCAATTATGATAAGAGGATAGCGACCCGAAAAGCGCGCCTGTTCCATTTCCTCTATCAGACTGGCCACCATCCGGGGGTGCACCAATTGATTTAATTTTTGCGTTTGAATCTGGCTGCTAAAGGCAATTTCCGCAAGACGCTTCGTATCCAGCTTCCGGTCTTTTGTAAAAATATCATTTCCAAAAGTCTTTTTTAATTCACCCTGAAGGCCACGGTCTTTCTGTATCAATTCTTTCGCCTTTAAATCCGCATTAATAACTTTACAGCGCATTTGCTGTAAAAACGAACTCACCGTGGATTGTCCGCTGCCAATACCGCCGGTCACGCCGATAATAAGTGGATTTTTATATTTTTTTGGTGCCAAGTTTTTACCTCACAACTACAAGTTTTCCAAGCTTATGCTTGTTTCCGGATTTTATTTCATATAGATAGACACCGCTTGCTACCCGTTGGCCGGTTGTGTCTTTCAAGTTCCAGCGCACGCCGCCAAACGA
>JANTFQ010000222.1 GCA_024763405.1 Calditrichaceae bacterium | reverse complement strand
GCGCCGGATTTGAATGATAAAATTGCCATCACCCAAAATGCCATTTCGGCTTTGCATGCCCTTGGTTATAAAACACCCAGGGTCGCGATGATTTCTGCTGTCGAAAAGGTGAACCCGGAACTGATGCCGTCAACGGCAGATGCCGCGCTCATCTCAAAAATGGCCGAACGGGGACAGATTAAAAACGTGCTTATCGACGGTCCGCTGGCCCTGGATAATGCCCTATCTCCCAAGGCTAATGAAATTAAAGGGCTCAAATCCTCCATTGGGGGCAACGCCGATTTGTGTGTCGTCCCGAATATAGAAACCGGGAACGTTTTTTATAAATTACTGACCATTTTAGGAAACGCTCTCGTTGCCGGTGTTATTCTCGGCGCCTCGGTTCCTGTTGTGCTCACGTCACGGGCGGATTCAGAAAACGCTAAATTCTTGTCCATAGCCGCGGCGCTTGCAGTAAGCGGAAAACGGAGATAAGTGTATGGCCGAAAAAGAATATATGATTTTAGTTGTAAATCCCGGCTCCACCTCTACCAAAATATCTGTATTTCTTGATGAAAACGAGATCTATACTCAGAATATTAACCATAAAATTGAAGAATTATCCCGTTTTAATAAGGCATCGGATCAGGATATTTATCGAATGGGTATCATTGTCCGGGAACTGCGTGAACAAAACATTGCCGTTGAAGAGTTGGATGCTGTTGTTGGGCGCGGAGGATTACTGCGTCCTATCGAAGGGGGAACTTATACGGTTAATGAGCAGATGATTGCCGATCTGAGAAAGGGAATTCTTGGCGATCATCCATCGAACTGCGGTGGGCTGATCGCTTCCACACTTAGTAAAGCATTGGCTTGTAAAGCTTTTATTGTGGACCCGGTAGTGGTGGACGAACTGGAACCGGAAGCCCGTGTGTCCGGTATGCCGCTGATTGCGCGTAAAAGTATTTTTCATGCCTTAAATCAAAAAGCGGTTGCCCGTGATGCCGCCCAAAAATTAGGCAAAAGCTATTTTGATTCGAATTTGATTGTCGTACATCTGGGCGGAGGAATTACCGTTGGCGCGCATCGAAACGGCCGTGTAATCGATGTAAACAATGGTTTGGATGGTGATGGCCCGTTTAGCCCGGAACGCTCCGGAGGTGTTCCCATCGGTGATTTGATTAAAACTGCTTTTTCGGGGGAATACACACAGCCTGAAATGAAAAAATTAATAAAAGGTCTGGGCGGTGTTGTGGCCTATCTTGGTACAAATGATATGCGTGAGGTGGAGAAACGGATTGAAAAAGGCGATGAAAATGCAGCCTTGATTTTTAAAGCGATGGCCTATCAGGTTGCAAAAGAAATCGGAGCCATGGCCGCGGTACTTAATGGTAAAGTAGACGCCATCGCTTTAACCGGGGGGGTTGCTTTTAGTGAACGGTTTGTTCAATTGATTAAATCCCATGTGGCGTTTATCGCGCCGGTTCTTTTGTTCCCGGGTGAACAGGAAATGCGGGCGCTGGCCCTTGGGGGATTGCGCGTGCTCAGGGAAAAAGAGCAGGCAAAAGAATATAAGTTCTGATTTCTGTATCCTTTAGGTCCTGAATTCATCTAACTCTATTTTAAAACATTCTATGGAAGGGAAACTATGTCGAAGCATAAAGCAAAAGTCGTAAATATAAAGGGTGTTACCTTTAATGGCTTGACCGAAAGTAACCATTGGGTACCGATGGATGGTCCGAAACAATTCGGCGGCTCTGACGCCGCAATCCGTCCAAAAGAGCTGCTGTTGCTCTCCTTAGCGGGTTGTACCGGCAGCGATGTGGCATCTATTATGACCAAAATGCGGGAACCGTTTACACGTTTGGAAGTGCACGTGGATGCCGAAATGACAGAAACGCATCCCAAAGTGTATTCTTCTATTCATTTGACTTTTAAAGTCTGGGGCGATGGGATTAAAGAAGCAAATCTGCAAAAAGCGATGCAGCTTTCATCTGAAGTGTATTGTGGTGTTACCGCAATGCTGAAAGATTCCGTAAAAATCACCGATTCCTACGAAATTAATCCGGCCGAATAAGCGGCTCCCTTTTTCTTAGGCAGATAGAGATATTAAATCTTCTTTATCTGCCTTTTTTTTACTAAACATTTTCGCTTTGAAGCCGATAAAAAGATGCATATCTATCTTTTAATCTTGAGGATTCTATGGAGACTGAATTAATTAATTATGAAAGCGCTTTGGATCGGCTGGGCGGCGATACGGATTTTTTGAATGAATTACTAGGTGAAATGCTGGGACAAATCGATTCTGATATGGTACTGTTAAAAGAAGCGGTTGAGGTTTCAGATTTTAAAAGTATGCAACGCCTTGCTCATGGTTTAAAAGGCGCTTCGGCTAATCTCGACATTACGAGATTATTTCATCTCTTCAGGGAACTGGAAGAATGCGCCGAAAAGGAAAATATTGATACGGCAAATTCTCTTTTACCAAAAATAAATTCCAGCACAGATGAATTACGTACTTATGTCGCGGGTCTCTGAATTTCCTAAAGAACCGTTTTCCTGATTTTTCTGAAACACTCCTACCGGTGTTGCTAGCGCAGCAATATCAACCTGTTTTGCTCCTGCCGTTTTTAATACGAAAGCACACGCATTTAGTGTACTGCCTGTCGTTATAACATCATCAATTAATAATATTCGTTGGCCGCTTAAATCAAAATGACAAATAAAAGCATCCTGCATATTTTTAATGCGCTGTTCACGGTTTAGCTTGGTTTGCGACGGTGTGTTTTTAATCCGCTCGAGAAGTAGGGGGTTAAAGGGAATACCGGTTTTACGGGAAAAATGTGTTGCGATTAAGGCACTTTGATTATAGCCTCTCTCACGCATCCGTATAGGATTGAGCGGAACCGCGCTGATTTCGTCATACTCGTTTTGCACCCTCGTGTACAGAGCTTCGGCAAATAATTCTGAAATGCCCATAAAATGCTGGTATTTTAACAAGTGAATCAGTGTCTGGAAAATAGAATCGAATTCATATACAATAAAAAGGTCATCGAAAAAACGCGTAGTGATTTCTTCTTTTAAGGCTTTTATATAACGTGGGTCTATCCGGGTTAGCTGCGAATGGCAGGATTTGCAAATATAGGTTTCATTGTCGTCAAGTGGAGTCTCGCAGGAGACGCAAAGCGCCGGGAACACAAATGAGAGTAAGGGATCGGAAATAGTGCGTTTTAAAAAGGATGAAACGTGTTTTTGTATCATAATTTTCCGCCTTTTGAGATATACCCGTCAGCCATTGGTTTGCAAATTGGAATATTGATAGAACTGAAAAAACGAAATGGTTAAAAGCTCCCGGCGGCGGTATGTCGTAAACTCAACAAACCATTTCTGAACCGGTATATAAAAATCTTCCGGATCATTTAATCCGGAAGATTTACATTTGAAACAGTGGACATATGTTGTTTTAAAAATTCATGGAAAAGGAGATGCTGGGCTGAAAACGTTCCTGTGGTTTATATGCCTGTTTTTTGGCATCCCATACAAAATTCCAGCGGTACTGGAGGGACAGGTAGATAAACTGGTAGGTCCTGTATCCGAATTCGGCAATCGCGAGAGAACGGTAGTCCAGGGTGCGGGCGTCGGTAAAAGTTTCGATTCCCACTTTATCGTAAGCATACTTAATCTGAATATTGGGAATCAAATCGTTGCTGCGTGCTTCGAGGTGCAGAATGCCGCTGTTCTTTATCCCGTTGGAATGCTGATAATTTCCGGCGAGGCGGATTTTGCCGAGAATCTGTCCGGCTAATTCGCCAAAAATGCCCTGTGCCCCTTTAATATATTTTAAAGAACCTTCTTTAGTAAGCGTTCCCAAAGCACCGTCTGCAAACCCGTAATGAGAAGCATCCAGCGGTCCGCGTTCCAGTTCATACATCGTATTATAGTAATTAGCGATAAAATGATCTCCGAGGAAACGCCGTTCCAGTTTGGCGTAAATACTAAAGAGGCCAAGAACGTTTGGCATATCCGCTCGGATTCCGGCGGCCATTCCATGACCATGATTGAGAATCTGGGCAAAATCACCATAAACGGTAGTATTAAAGAAACTTGTTTTAATGATAGGCAGGCCCACATCTACACCCCATTCGGCAACCGCATCATTTGTAGCGCGGGAACCGTCAGGGTCCACATCCGTAACATAACTGGCGCCGAATTCCAGGTTTTTAAATACCGGTAAACCGGAAGCGCTTAAAGGACGGTAGTAAAGTCGTCCGCCGATAATTTCTAACCGGCCCAAATTACTCGTCATCGTTTCGATACCGAACGTATTTAGATCAACATCCATCACTAAACCGATCTTGCGGTAATCATAATTTACTTCATTACTATAATATCCCATTATAAAACCATTGCCGATTAGCGCCGTTTGCAGAGAGCCGAGCCGGATGTATAACGGATCGTGTTTTACCCCCCAGCGCAGGTACCGAATCATCCGAAGAGCACCGGCGCCTGTTTTCCATCCATCATCCCGAAATTTAAACCCGCTTGAATTATTAAACAGAAGTTCAAGATTCAGACCGACTCCAAATTTAC
>JANTFQ010000221.1 GCA_024763405.1 Calditrichaceae bacterium | reverse complement strand
AGCTAATCTTGTTCCCAACGGCGGACTGGTTGGATTTTACGGCGTTTTTACCAATCTTATTTTTGGACCGAATATCATCGACTACCGGCCGGATCCCGAAACAGGCGTCTATCCGGACGCAACAAACTACGGTATTTTCACAGCCAATCCGCTCGATGTAATTCATAACTGGAGCGCCCCGCAGGAGATCGATCGTTTCATCGGCGGTGTAAAATTCGCTCTAACCCCTATGAAAAACCTGAATATGAATTTAAATATCGGGTATGACACATACACTCAGACGGCAAAAGAATACACACCGAAAAATGCATCGGCACCCGCACGCAAAGACGGGTATTCGAAATCAGCCGTAAAAACGTCCAAATTATTAAATGTGGATGCAGACGCAACCTACACCATCGACGTATCTTCGGATATTCAGTCCATCTCTACGGCTGGAGTGAACTATCAGTCCAGCTACGCTGATATTGTATCTTCCACCGCTCAAAACCTGACCATGCTGGTCGAACTGGTCCAGGGTGAAACCCAGTTTGCCAGTGAATTTGTAGATACGCGTAAAACCCTGGGTTATTATTTTCAGGAAACTGTGGGCTGGAAAGACCAGTTATATTTAACCGGTTCACTGCGTATGGACGCATCTTCCACATTCGGTTCTGACGTACGCTGGCAGATGTTCCCCAAATTCAGCACTTCCTACAGTTATAATGATAATATGAAATTCCGTGCCGCTTACGGCTTTTCCGGCGGTCAGCCGGTGGATAGTTACAGCCAGTATTCCAACTACCAGTTTCAGGAATACTCGGGACAAGCCGGTGTTGTTAACGCCCTGCGCGGCGGCAATCCGGATCTGAAACCGGAACGGATGGAAGAGTTTGAAATCGGAACCGACTTAGCCTTTTTAGATAATCGCATTGGTGTCGAGTTAACCTATTACAACAGCAAGGTACATGATTTAATTCTTCCGAAGAATGTGGCTCTCTCTACCGGCTACACCGAGCAGTTGGCCAATGTGGGTGTGCTTTCCAATAAGGGTATCGAAATCATGCTGCGTACCATCAACTATACCTCCGAAGATTTTCTCTGGACTTCTTCTTTTACTTTCTCAAAGAATACGCCTCTCATCGAAACACTGAGCGACGGCGGTGCTTTTGCCCTTCCCGGAAGCTGGGGTATTGTGTGGGTAGATGAAGGTCAGGTACCGGGCTATTTTTACGGATATACCCAGGGCGGCGACCTCGATTTAGACGGCGACGGGACCATGGACGGACATTATGAAATTGACCCCCGTACCGGTATTCCTGTAAAGAGTCCCACCAAATCCATTATCGGAAATCCGAATCCCGATTATGTATGGTCTTTTATCAATGATTTTAAAATCTTTTCCAACTTCTCCGTCAACATTCAGTTTGACGCGATGATGGGACAGGATGTTTTCAATTTTACCGAACGCATGCTGCAAACGCCTTATTTTGCTGTCGGTACTGCCTACGATAGAGAAATCAAAGGCGAGGTTCCCGTAGGATATTATAATACGGTTCGTAAAACATACGAAAATTATATCGAAGACGGCAGTTTTGTAAAACTGAGAAATCTTGCCATCAAATACCGTCTGCACCAGCCATTTGTAGAAGCGCTTGGAGTTGAAGCGGTTGAATTCAGCCTGGTTGGCAGAAACTTATTAACCTTTACCAAATATACCGGATTGGACCCGGAAGTAAATGTGGCCGCCCAAAGCACCATGGTGCGCGGTTTTGATTTTGCTACCGTGCCGATTCCTGCCAGCTGGAATTTTGGAATCCAGGTTAAATTCTAATTAGAGAGGAAAAAAATTATGAATATAATAAAACGAACACTAAAAATATTGGTAATTCTTGCGATTGCTGCCTTTACCGGCTGCAATCTGGATGTTACCAATCCCAACACCCCTACTGAAGAACAAGTGCTGAATTCGGCCGAAGGCCTGAAAGCAGTCTCCATCGGAATGCAGGGGCGACTCGCCCGTGGGATTGACGATCCGGTTATTATTCCGGGACTTTTGGCGGGTGAATTTAGCGCCAATAGTAATTCGTTTGCCAATGACCGTGAATTTCAGGATGCGGTTATTATCGAAGATAATGCTTCGGTACGGCTGCTCTGGTCACATGCATACCAGACAATCAAATCAGCCAACGATGTGCTTTTTAACCTCGATAAAGCCACTCTTTCGGATGGCACCCGCAACGGTTTAACAGCGCTTGCTAAAACGGTAAAAGCGGTAGAGTTTACTATTCTGCTTCAGAGTGGTTTCCAGCAAATCCCCGTTGAGACCTATAATACGAATACGCCTAAATATGTTACGAAAGAAGCAGCCATCGACCAGGCATTAACTCTTCTTTCCGATGCAGCCCTTAAAGCGGTTACCGTATCGGATGAATTTAATAATGATATTCTCGGCGCTGGTTTTGATCTGATGAATACCATTAAGATGTTCCAGGCCCGTCTTTCTTTAATGAAGGGTGATTATGCGAATGCGGCAACCTTTGCGGCCAGTGTTGATGTCGATGCGACCTCCCAACTGGCTTACAGCGATATAAACAAGAATCCTCTTACCGATAATTTCCATACACGCAACATGTTTGGTGTTCCGGCTAACTGGCGCGCGGATGCCGAAGCAGGCGACACAAGAATTGATGCTTTGTTTAGTGCCACTTCCTATAACGGCGGGCTGGATTGGCCGAATGCAGATGAAAATAATATCTACACCTTAAACTTATGGGCCGGCGAGCAGGACCCGTACGATCTGTTTAAATACGGTGAAGCGGTTCTGATTCAGGCAGAAGCAGCCGCCCGTACCAATGACCTGCCCACGGCGGTTACAGAAATTAATATCATCCGCAATGCCGCAGGGCTGGCTGATTTTGCCAGTACCGACAAGACAGCCATACTGGATGAAATTCTAAAACAGAGACAGTATGAATTATTTGCCACCGGTGTGAGTCTGGAAGATTTAAGACGTTTCGGGAAAATTGATCAGGCAAAAGTTGCCTGGCTGCCTTATCCGCAGTTAGAACGCGATTCCAACCCAAACACCCCGGCCAATCCATAGCCAAAACTGTTTTTCATTAATTTGGGATACCGGCATTCTTTATGTGCCGGTATCCTTTTTTTTTGCTCTGTTTGATGAAAAAGTATAGTTTAATATTTTAACAATTCACAGAAATGATGCCTATGCGTAAATTTAAAATTGTCTTTTTCCTTTTTCTACTCGGTTCTGTTCTGCAAAGTCCGGCACAGGTCTGGCCCAACTTCAAAACAGATACAAAAGATTTTCTTTTAACCGGACGCAATTTCTATGGATCCGTCCTGTCCGGAGATAAACAAACCTATAGTAATGCAGCCCTCATCGGTGTCGGCGTGGTTGGGGTCAGCTTGCTGGATAAAACGGTGCGTTCGTTTGCTCTGGAACATCAAAGCACTTTCGGAAATTCTCTTTTTTCCATTGACCATTATTACGGTGATAAGTGGTACACTGCCGGTGGTATTGCCGTTCTCTATTTGGGCGGATTGCTCAGCGGACACGACGGCATTCGTGAAACAGGGTTGTTGTCGGGCGAAGCCTGGTTCTATACCGGGTTAACAGCTGTTTTTATTAAAGAATTATTCGGACGTTCACGGCCTTATCAAAATGCCGGGCCTTATGATTTTCACCCTTTTCGTTTTAAAGAACCCAATCGTTCTTTTTTTTCAGGACATGCCTCCACGGTTTTTGCTGTTTCTACGGTAATGGCATCAAGGATAGATAATATTTTTTGGAAGAGCGCCTGGTATGCTGCCGCCCTGCTGACCAGCGGAGCGCGGATGTACCACGACCAGCACTGGCTTTCGGACGTTACAGCCGGAGCCGTATTTGGATACGCGGTCGGCCGCTTTGTCGTGAATAGAGCCCAAAACCAAACCAGCAAAAAAATACAACTCTCTCCCGGCAATTCTGCCTCCGGGCAGCAGATGATTGGCATAACTTTTTTTCTGGATTAATGTTGGTTTTTGTGTAGGTTTTTAACCCTTTGCGGATCTAAATTCAATTGGATCATACAAGGATTACAATATAATTCTTATTGGTAAATTTATATTAATAGCATATTAACTATATACTCTATTTACATCAGCGCCTTAACAAATTGTCCCTTGTGCAGGTTTTCTTCCTGCAGCTCTCCGTTCTTTATCAGCCAGTTTCCGCGCTGTAAAACCGATTCAATCGCCCCACTCGTTTTTCTTCCCTCATAAACCGACCATCCCGCCGCCGAATGCAGATTTTTGGAGTCGATGGTATTTTCCCCTTCAGGATTGAAAATTACCAGGTCCGCATCGGAATCCTTCATTATAATTCCTTTTTGCGGGAACAAGCCAAAGAGCCGCGCCGGTTCCTCGGCAATCAGGCTAACCATTTTACGCAGCGGCAGCCTCCCCTTTTTAACGCCTTCACTGTACAAAAGCGGAAAGAGTGTTTCCACGCCGTCCAGCCCATTAGGCGTTAAATGAAACATCCCCCCGGCGGCGTCTTTCTGAGCGATGGTAAACGGACAATGATCGGTACC
>JANTFQ010000220.1 GCA_024763405.1 Calditrichaceae bacterium | reverse complement strand
GCTCCGGGCTATGCCATTTATGCAAAAGCGGCGCTTAAAGAAATGTATCGTCAGGTGGGTCGTTTACAAACGGATGAAAACGGACTGGCCGTTCGCGGCCTGCTAATCCGTCACCTGGTACTGCCAAACGATCTGGCTGACAGTAATCACACGCTAATATGGATTGCAGAAACGCTGGGACAGGATGCTGCGGTGAGCCTGATGTCGCAATATTATCCGGATCACAAGGCCAAAAATACGCCGCTGCTCAACCGGAAAATAAATTATACAGAATATCTTGCCGCGCAAAAAGCGCTGGAAGAGGCCGGCCTGCAAAACGGATTTATCCAGGAGATGAGCGCACCCGAAACCTACCGCCCCGATTTTTACAGTAAAGGTCATCCTTTTAAAAAAGAGGAATAACCAATACCTTATCTGAGCGATTGTTGGATTAAAAACTGAATAAACCCACTGGATTCCCATCCCGTAAACGGGATTTCGCAAGCTCAACTTTCGCTTGCCCGCCTGCCGGCGGATGGGAATGACAGATCATCACATAAGGTGGGACTCGTCATACCCGCGAAGGCGGGTATCCAGCAACCTTGCGCAAAGATAGTTCAAAGAATCGCTCAGATTAACCAATAACGAATTTCCAAGAACCAATATATACCTAGTAATAGATAATTCTCTGATGGATATTGGATATTGGATATTGCTCTACATTAAAAAGATGAATATTCAATAATCAACAGAAAATATCCAATGTCCATTTTTACTAGGTAATTGGCAATTGGCAATTCGTAATTATCTCTTCCTGTTATCTTTTGGTCGTCACCCTATCCAGCAGATAAAAAATATTTTGGTACGAAATGCCGCTGTGCTCGGTCAGACCGATTTCGCAGGTGCGGCTGGTGGAATAGCCGTGTTTCACCCCGGCCGGGATCTGTTGCTTTATCTCCTTCAAACCTTCCGCGTTTAGTTCCGGATAGGTAAAGCCGCGGTCACCGGCAAAGCCGCAGCAATTGGCTTCATTGACAATGACATTCGTAGAACACATTTTAGCAAGCTTCAAAAAATCTTCTTCCAGACCCATTTTTTTTGCGCTGCATACCGAGAAGATAACCACTGGTTCATCGGTAGGATGGAATTCCAGATGATCACTCAGATATTCAAGAGCAAAGGCGATAGGCTCGTACAGTTTTAAGCGTTCATCCAGGGTCTCTTTCATATGGTACAAACAGGGACTCATATCCACCAGCACCGGAATTTTTCCATTTTCGCTGGCTTCCAGTAAAACTTCTTCCAATTCTGTTTGCTTGCGTTCGGCTGTTTCGATTAAGCCCTTGCTGGCAAAGGCCATTCCACAGCAAAGTTTATTCACACTCCCGGGAATGATTATTTCGTAACCGGCTTTCTTTAACAGACCAATCGTTTTATCCGTTACGGTTACTTGTTCGTCATAATCCTTGGACACACCCATCGAGCGGTTAATGCAGGTGGAAAAATAGACCACCTTGAGCGGATTGTCCGGATTCACCTTTAATGGCGTCATTGCCTTCCCCGCTCCCGGCATAAAGGGTGTCCATTGCGGCAGACGGTTTCCCGATATTTTCCGAAGGAAATTCAGCACACCGCCCAGTGCTTTGTCGCCGAACAGCTGCTGTTTAAACCGTAAAATCCCCAGCCCAAAACGCATAAGGGCCGTCACCCGATCCATATGATCGCCAATCCAGCCGGCAATCTGTTTAGCCCGCGCGCTAACCTCGTTCTGCCGCAGTACTTTAATTAGTTTGCCCGTATCAATCCCCACGGGACAACTTAAAGCACACAGCCCATCGGTGGCGCAGGTTTGATTGCCATAATAATCATAATCCTTGCGCAATTGCGCCAGACGGTGCTGTTCTTCCCCGCTGCGTTCCAACTGGCTGATCTCCCGATAGACAGCAATGCGCTGCCGCGGCGAAAGAGTCAGTTCTCGGGAAACGCAGCTATTTTCACAAAAACCGCATTCGATACAGGCGTCCACAAGATCGTGCGCCAATGGCATTGGTTTTAAGTATTTCAGATGCAGACGCGGATCGTCATTTAAAAGCACACCCGGATTAAACAATCCCTGCGGATCCAGAATCTGCTTCACCTGCTTCATCACCTCGTAGATTTCCGCTCCCCATTCCCGCTCCACGAAGGGCGCCATATTCCGGCCGGTTCCGTGCTCTGCTTTCAGAGAACCGTTAAATTCATCCAGTACCATTCCGACCACTTCGGACATAAATTTTTCGTAACGTTCCGTTTCCTCTGCACTGCTGAAATTCTGAGTAATAATAAAATGCACATTGCCATCCAGGGCGTGTCCCCAGATAATCGCATCGTGGTACCTATATTTTTTAAAGAACCCCTGCAGTTTTACCAGCGCCCGCGCCAAAAATTGCTGCGGAACCGCGATGTCTTCGATGATCACCGTCGTACCTTTTTCCCGCGCCGCAGAAACCGAGGGAAATAAGCCCTGGCGTACCCGCCACAAGCCGTCGATTTCTTTATCATCAAAGGTGAATTCCAATGCGTGCACGAGCTCTGTTTTGTTCAGTTTACGCTGAATTTCCGCCACCTGTTTTTGCAGTGTTTTATCATTGGCCGCCCGTGTTTCAACCAACAGAGCCGTTACATCGGAATTTAATTTTTTTAGATAGCCGGGCATGGCCGGATCGTCTTCCACCGATTTCAAAGCCGCTCGGTCCATCAGTTCGGCAGTGGCGACTTTACAGGTTTTCAGAAGTGGAATCGCTTCACAAGCCTCTGCGATATTCGGGAAAAGAATCAGGCTAGTAGCTCGCTTGGGCGGATCGTCAATAGCCTGAATGGAAATCTCGGAAATAAAGCCCAGCGTCCCTTCGGAGCCGACCATTAAATGCATTAAAATATCAATGGGATCTTTAAAATCGATCAGCGCGTTCACGCTGTAACCGGTTGTATTTTTAATACTGAACTTCTCTTTTATTCTGGCGCTTATTTTTTTCTTGCGGCGTACCTCTTTTGACAGATTCTGAATCTGTCCAAGCATTTCTTTATGCGAAGCTTTAAACGCTTTGCGGCTTTCTTCATCCCGTGTATCCAGCACGGTTCCGTCGTGCAAGACGAGACGCAACCCGGTAATCGTATTGTAACTGTTCCAGCGGATTCCGCTGGCCATTCCCGCCGCATTATTGGCCACAATTCCACCGATGCTGGCGTGTTTTATGGAAGCCGGATCCGGACCGATTTTTTTATTAAAGCGGGACAGAACCATATTCATTTTGGCACCGGTTAGAGCCGGCTGTGCGGTGATTTCCTTTTGATCTTGATTTATTGAATAACTGCTCCACTTTGACGGCACTAAAAGCATCAGCACCGAATCACTGACCGACTGGCCGGACAAGCTGGTCCCGGCGGCACGGACGGTTAATGGAATTTGCAGCCGATGACAGTGGTGAATCACCTGAATCGCTTCGGCTTCGTTATGTACTTTAATCACCAGCCTTGGCAGCAAACGGTAAAAACTGGCGTCCGTACCAAAAGCGAGCAGACGCAGATCATCATGGATTAAGCGTTCTTTAGGGATAACCGGTTTTAATCGTTGCGCAAGGTCGTAGTATTTTCCGCTGAGCATAATTTTTCATCCTTTAAATCAAAAAAGTAATTTATATTTTAGAAGTTCAAATTCAAAATTAATCGCCTTTTCAATTAGTTCTTGCAATTTGCTACAAGAACATTTATAATTTGGTATTCATTCCCCGCATTTAAGTCTATAAAACAGTTACACTTTTTTACGAAAGGAGCTGACATGCTGCTCAGAACCGTTTTAAATCACGTAAAAGGGGTAACCCTGCTATCCCTGTTTTTTCTCTTTTCCTGTGCACAGGACTTGCCGCTTACCCCGCAGGAAAAAACCGAAGCGTCCCCTCAGTCTTCCCTCTCCAAAACAGCTGTTCAGGTTTTACAGGGCAGTATGGATACCGGCGGATTTTATTTAATCCAGATGCCCGATGAGTGGAACGGCGATCTGGTAATGTATGCACATGGCTATGTTTCCCCAACCGATGAAGTAGCTATTCCCGAAGGCCAGCTTTACCTGCCGGATGGTACATACCTGCCGGATATTATTACGGATATGGGTTATGCCTTCGCCACCACCAGCTATCGGGCCAACGGCATGGTGGTACAGGATGCCATTATCGATTTGGTGGAGCTGAAATTTTTATTTAAAGATATGTTCCCCGATCCCAAACACACCTATCTCGTCGGCGCCTCGGAAGGCGGATTAATTACAGCGAAATCTCTTGAGACCAAACGCTGTTACAGCGGCGGTCTTGGCGTTTGTGGCCCGGTGGGTGATTTTATCAAGCAAATAAATTATATGGGTGATTTCCGCGTTTTATTTGATTATTTCTTTCCTGATATTTTACCCGGAAGCGCCGTACAGATTCCACAGGAATTAATGGATAACTGGGATACGGTGTATCAACCGAAAGTGATTGAGGCCATCAGCGCTCATCCCGATAAGACCCTTAATCTGCTCTTCACATCAAAAGCGCCCTTCGATCCGGCTGACCCGGAAACGATTGGCCAAACTGTG
>JANTFQ010000219.1 GCA_024763405.1 Calditrichaceae bacterium | reverse complement strand
GGGAATTGGGAATTGGGAATTGGGAATTGGGAATTGGGAATTGGGAATTGGGAATTGGGAATTGGGAATTGGGAATTGGGAATTGGGAATTGGGAATAAGTTCGCTGTTGCCAATCCATTTGTCAAGTTTAATACAAAAATATTCGGTTCTTTTTAAAACGCTACCAGGGAATCTCTATCTTTAACTGTTTTAATTTTTCTTCCAACTCAAAGCGCTCGATTTGAAAGGTGGGTTTGCCGTTCTTGTATTTAAGCCAGCCGAATTCTTCGGCCAGAGCTTTGGCTTTTTGTTTATCTCCGGCGGCCAACGCGCTGATGATTTGTCCGTCCCGCTTGGAAAAAGAAACGCCGGTAAACAGGTAATCCTGAAAGGCTTCCCAGGTGAGCGGCGTCCAGCGACGAACGATTTCTTCACCAATAATCCTAGCATACTGCCGAATTTCATACTGGGCATGACCTTCCATGCGCAGACGTAAAAAATTGAGTAGATTGTGCAAATCAATTTTCCAGTAGGCTTCGGTGTACGTACACAGCGGCAAATCTTTGCGTGCCTGTTCACGGGCAACGCCCTCTTCTAATCGTTCCTCATAGATTTTGCGGCTTAAATCGTGCAGCTCTTTTTCCTGCTGACTCAGTTTGTTTCCCAGTGTTTCATCCGCAAACCCTTCGCTGCCCTGCCGGTTGGTGGTGGCCTGCAAGCGCCACTGGTCCGGCTGAGTTGAATACATGGCGTTTACCGCTACCGAATAACGGGTGGAGTATTCGTTTACATTTGCCGTGCGGTGGCGAATCCACTGCCGCCAGGTGTCCATAGGAACCCGGACGTGCAGTTTAATTTCACACATTTCAAACGGTGTTGTATGATGATGACGAATCAGATAGCGAATCAGGCCCCGGTCTTCATGTCGTTTTTTGGTACCTTTCCCATACGAAACCCGCGCCGCCTGCACCACGGATTCGTCCGTTCCCATATAGTCCACCACACGAATAAATCCGTCATCCAAAACCGGAAAGGTTTCTCCAAGAATGGCATCTAATTCCGGGCTAAAATTCCGCGTTAATTTTTCGGCCTGCTCGCTCATTTATGTCTCTCCTGAAAAGAAATTCTCTGTAATCAAAAGGTTAAGTTACGCTTAATGGCTTATAAATTCAACCTACCTGCTCCGGAATTATTTCAATCACATCTTCCTCATTGGGAATCAAACACAAAAATTCAAAAGGTTCGTCTCCCGTATTTTTGTACCAGTGAGGAACGCCGGCCGGTATGAACACCACATTGTCTTTTTGCACATCAAAAGTTTTACCGCCAATTCCAATCCTTGCCTTTCCGCGCAGAACCAATTGCTCATGTTCCACTGTATTGGTGTGATTTGGCATGTGCCCACCTGCTTCAATGATAAAACGACGCATGGCAAAATGAGGCGCTTCCTCCGCGCTTATCAGCACCTGTTTAAACGTGGCTTTACCGGCAGCAATGACCTCTCTCGGAATATCCTGCATATTTTTTACAAACACGGCTTGCCTCCTTTGTTCATTTAAAATGGATTTTTTGAATAAAAACATTGTACTACCGTAAAATTTCAAAATCAAGAAAGAAGAACACGGTTTGACCCAAATGACCAAATTCATTAGGTTTGTCTTCTTACTTTATAGGAAACATTTAATATGAAGCGAAACATTCCCAAAATTTTATCCATCCTCGAAGCTACTTACGGTGGAACCGAAACCGCGCTGAATTATCAATCGCCGTTTCAGTTACTGGTTTCCACCATGCTGGCCGCGCAAAGCACCGATGTGCGGGTCAATATTGTTACCAAAGATTTATTCCGCGATTATCCCACTGCCGAAAAAATGGCCCAACTATCTATTGAGCAAATGGAATCCTATATCAAAACGGTGGGACTGTATCACACCAAAGCTAAAAATATAATTGCGACCAGTAAAATTCTGGCAGAAGAATACAACGGTGATGTCCCCTCAACCAGAGAGGAATTTGTAAAATTACCGGGTGTGGGCCGTAAAACAGCCAACGTGGTATTGAGCATCGCCAAGGGCGTTCCGGCAATTGCCGTGGATACCCATGTGTTCCGGGTGAGTAACCGTCTCGGCCTGGCCAAAGCCAAAAATGTGCTGGAAACAGAAAAACAGTTAATGAAAAATATACCAGAGGAAAAATGGTCGGACGCCCATCACTGGCTGATTTGGCACGGACGAAAAATCTGTAAGGCGCAGCGTCCGTTGTGTAAAACATGCCCATTGTTGGAAGTATGCGCATATGCGCAAATAAATGAAAAATAATACCAATAAAATAACGTCATTGCGAGGAGCGAAGCGACGAAGCAATCCCCTCATCAGGAAGCGCCATCATGCAAATCCTGCATACGCAGGCTGAAGCAAACCCACATGGGATCAC
Source organism: Calditrichaceae bacterium (assembly GCA_024763405.1). Taxonomy (GTDB): domain Bacteria; phylum Calditrichota; class Calditrichia; order Calditrichales; family Calditrichaceae; genus JANTFQ01. The sequence continues at coordinate 2,203 of JANTFQ010000219.1, read as the reverse complement.
TTCCCCCGAGTGCTCGGGGTCGTGATGACGCCCTTTTCCCGTCATAATAGGTGATTAAAGGTGTGTTTTTAAACGCAGGTGGTTAAAATTTTTTACAACCCCCTTGCCCCCTTTTCTAAGGGGGGATTGGGCTTGATGCTGCGGCAGGTCTGGTAAAATAAAATTTTGATTATTCAGGACAGCTCCGCGCTTTAACCATTTTCCCCAATCAAATACCAATCCACTATTTTTTCTGCTAAAGGCCGTACGCCCGGCGCTGCGCGGTTGGTGAGAATAATCACCGTAAAATGGTCTTTTGGGAAACGCTGAATCACATTGCGAAAGCCGCTGGTGGAACCGGTATGATGCTGCCGGTAATGGCCTTTGTACCGGTCAATCCGCCAGCCAAACCCATAATGCTCCTTAAAAGGGGTAAACGCTTTTTGCAGCAAACTGTCCGCAAGCAACTTGTCGGTATAAAGCGCCTGGTCCCATTTAAACAAATCATCCAAATTGGAATAGATGCCGCCGTCGCCCAGTATTGCGCTGTACGTGCTTTGGTCACTGTTCACAATGCCGGAATCCGTTACCGTGTAACCGATGGCACGATGCGCAACCTTCGAAATTCCTTTTTCATACGCAACGGTATGATTCATCCCCAACGGAGCAAAAATATGCCGCTGCAAATATTTCGCAAACGATTGGCCGGAAACCTTTTGCACAACCATCGCCAGTAGCGCATAACCGGTATTACTGTAACGGTAATCCATCCCCGGTTTAAAATAGGTAGAATCCTGTTCTTTCATTAATTCCAAAACATCCGTATCCAAAAGCTGGCTTTGAACCGTATCCGGCACCAAGTCTTCATAGGCCGGCAATCCGGAGGTGTGGTGTAAAATATTCTGAATGGTAATCGTTTTACCATAGTCCGGGAAAGAAGGAAACACTTCTTTTAAGGTGGTGCCAAACGTCAGTTTACCCTGTTCAATTAATTGCAGAATACACATGGCCGTAAACTGCTTGGTAACCGAAGCTAAACGAAAATTGGTTTGTGGCGTAACCGGTTCGTGTGTATTTATATTCGCCATACCGAAGGTTTCTACCAAAAAAGGAGCGCCATCCTTAATCAGCATTACCGCCGCGCCGGGATGCGATGTGCCGCTATAGGGCGCAAACAAACGCTCTAACTTTTGTTCGTTGCCGGATGTGCATTGGGATAAGCCTAATGCTAAAATAAAAAAGACAAGAAAAAAAAAATTTTTCATAAATGCCCGTTTAATGAAGAATCCATTTAGCGATATTTTGACGAATTGTTTTTACTAACTGGTCGCTGATTCCACCAATTGAACCAAGGAAAATATTTTGATTTACCACCGCTAATCTTGTGGAACGAATAACACTCTCGGTTTTTAATCCGCTTTGAATGAATTCCTCTGAATCCTTCCGAATTATTTCATCATAAGGAGAAAGAACCTGATACTTTTTGGTAGAAATCATACAAATAAGCCAGTCGTTGTAAATGCCAGGTAATTTCGCTAGCACCAAAGCCGGACGTAGTTTTCCCTCTTTCATGTCTGTTTGCGGAAATCTGAAAAAGGATTATTTTACCTGGTTTCATCAAATGTATTTTTCTTTTAAATCAGAGATTGTATACTCTACTGTTTCGTCTGCTTCCATACCTTTCAGGGCTTGTTGCAGAGAAAATGCACTCCATTCTTCGTTTTTCATTCCGTCTTCACGTTGGTTTTTTTTCATTAATAAAAATTCAACAAAATCCAACACCTCTCGCTGAGAAGGTTCCGGTAAGCGTCTTATTCTTTCATTTAGTTTGTCAATTGTTTTCATTACTCTTAGCCCGAAAAATTTCTTACTCTATTTTACAATTTATAAATCCTAAAAACAACCGCAATCTTATTTTACCGCTTAATGGTTCGTAAAAATTCTTCCACTTCGGGAATGCCGCCCTGATAAATCAGATAGCCGTTGTACGGTTCCCGCTCGGTTATTTCCCCAGCTATGGGTGTTAACATAATATCCTTCACTTTTTCCAAATCGTCGGTCTGCCCCAGAGCCCAGCACAGCTTAACATAGGCCACTTCCGGTAGCATATTGGCCGCAGGAATCACACCAAGCTGCATCAGCATACGGCCGGTTTCGTACACATACATTTGCACATAGCCCCACAATGTCTGTACCGTCATATACACGGCTACGCCTTCTTTTT
>JANTFQ010000218.1 GCA_024763405.1 Calditrichaceae bacterium | reverse complement strand
AATTTTAAAATTTCTAAAATAAATTTACATTTAAAAATAATTCAAACTGAGCAGAATAATGGGGAATTTAGTAGAAATCATCCGTTATGAACAGCATCAACAAAGGAACGGATAAAATCAGAACCTTTGTTTTCTTCCAAAATATTGCCGGTTACAATAAAACGCGCCCCCGCTTTCACCTTCTTTGCTGCAACTTCCGGAGTACGAATGCCTCCGCCTACAATAAGCGGAATCGAAACGCTTTTGTAAATAATGGAAATCATCTCCTCCGGTACAGAATGATCCGCTCCGCTGCCGCTTTCAAGATAGATAGTCTGAAACCCCATATAAGAAGCGGCCAGCGCATGCGCCGCGGCAATTTCGGGTTTATGACGGGGAAGCGGGACGGTACCACTCATAAATTCAGCCGAAGTCGCACGACCTGATTCAACCAGCAAATAAGCCGTGGAAATCGGTTCAATTCCGAGGCGGTGAATGATAGGCGCAGCGATAACCTGGGTTCCGATAATATGGTGGGCATTGCGTCCGCTTAACAGGGAAAGAAAAAGAAGCCCGTCCGCATATGCAGATAACTGATGGACGCCTCCAGGAAAAATAATCACCGGAATATGTTGACTGTATTTTTTAAACGTTTGTAAGTAGCCATCAAAATCTGGGGTCAGTAAAAGGCTGCCGCCAACGAGAAAAGCATCTACACCGGCTTCAATAGCTTTGGTTAAAAGGGCAGGAAGTTGTGCCACGGGAGTTTTATCCGGATCGATTAAAATAAAATATCCGGCTTTGTATTTGCCGGTACTTTGCAGAAGTGCGTCGAAAACGTTCATTTAGACCTGAAATATTTTTAGGACGTTGGCTGTTTAATTTTAATGGAACAGAAAACCTGATTATGCGTATGAAATTCCATTTTCAAAACTAAATCGTTTTTAATCATTACAAGGGTACCATTTTTTACGAAGTAAATTATAGCATAACGGCATCTGAATGATCAAATTAAAACATACTAAAATGCAAAAATAAATGCAAGCAGGGAAAGGTCAACTCCGGAGCCGAAAAGGATACGGATGTATATAAATATGAACCTCTTATCACGCTATAATATTAAGCTATTGTTGCCGGACGAATTAATCTGTATATTGCCCGTGCTGATATGGGAGTAACTGTATATTAACAATAACTTAACTCCATATCATTACAGGGGTAAGAAGATGACAGATAAAATACGAAAAGCAGCGGTTGCAGGAACTTTCTATCCGGCGAAAAAAGAAACGCTGGAACGGGATGTGGCCGTTTTCCTGGAAAATTCATTACCGGTTGAAATTGTAACCAGGATATTTGGGATTGCTGTACCACACGCCGGCTATATGTACTCTGGGGGAGTGGCGGCACGCGCCTATCGCCAGGTGATGGATCGCGATTTTGACTTGGTGGTGGTCATTTCTCCCAGCCATCGCATTTATTTTGAAGAGATTTCCGTTTATAATGGAGCCGCTTACCAAACCCCTTTGGGTGATATTCCAGTTGATCAGGACAGCGCTAAAAAACTGGCTTCGCTTCATCCTGGGATTCTGTATTCCGACCTTGGGCACGATATTGATGAACACGCGCTGGAAGTACAGCTTCCGTTTTTACAGCAGGTATTTTATGATTTCAAATTATTACCAATTATTATGGGAAATCAGGATGCAGCCAATATAGAAATTCTAACCGATGCCCTGACAAAACTTCTTGCCGATAAAAAAGCGCTGATTGTTGCCAGTTCTGACCTGTCACATTTCCATAGCTACGAAAAAGCAAAGACGCTCGACAATGTGGTGGTGGAAGATGTGGCTCGCTACGATTACAAGAAATTAGCCGGCGATTTGCAAAAAGGATTGTGTGAAATGTGTGGCGCAGGCCCTGTGATTACCACCATGAAAGTTTGTGAAAAACTAGGCGCTAATAAATCAAAAGTACTTTTATATAGAAATTCAGGAGATGTAACCGGAGACCGCGACCAGGTGGTTGGTTATATGTCTGCTATGTTTTACGAATAAATTTTTAATGGAGACGTTATGAAAAAAGGAACAATCGCTCTCATCGTTGTAGTGGTTTTACTGTTTATTATGTTTTTCAGTTTTAAAGGCTATTATAATAGCTTTGTGACACTTGAGGAACAGGTAAGTCAAAGCTGGTCGCAGGTAGAAAATGTCTACCAGCGGCGCGCCGATTTAATTCCCAATTTAGTGGAAGTCGTAAAAGGTTATGCCAAGCATGAACAGGAAACCCTGCAGGGTGTAGTGGATGCACGCTCCAAAATGGGCGGACAGGTTAATGTAAGTAAAGATGTTTTAAATAATCCTCAGGCATTTGCTAAATTTCAGCAGATGCAGGGCGCTCTTTCATCGGCTCTGCAGCGTTTAATGGTTGTGGTGGAAAAATATCCCGATTTAAAGGCGGATAAACGATTTGGCGAATTGCAGGCCCAGCTCGAAGGAACGGAAAATCGCATCGCCGTCGAAAGAAGACGATTTAATGAGTCCGTACAGAATTACAATCAAACCGTGCGTCGATTCCCGGCGAATATGATTGCCGGAATGTTTGGTTTTAGTAAGAAAGAATATTTTAAAGCGGATGTTGGTTCCGAAAAAGCACCGAAGGTAAAATTCTAATGATAAAACAAATGAACACAGAACTCTCCGGAAGTCGTTCGGTTTTCAATAATTTTTCTAAGGTGGCTAAAAGTTTTCTGCTTTCTTTCGTCCTACTTTCTGTTTTTTTGCAAACAGCGCTTATGGCGGGCAGTTCCATCCCGGATCGGCCGCAAAGCTGGGTAACGGACTATGCGGATGTGCTGAATGCTAAGCAGGAAGCGCAGTTAAATAGTATGCTGAGCGGTCTCGAACAACGCAGCTCAAATCAAATTTTTGTGGCCATTTTCAGCGAAATACCCGATGGTGAGTATCTCGAAGATTATACGACAAAGGTTTTTGAAAAATGGCGTCCCGGCCTGAAGGATAAAAATAATGGAATTCTGTTAGCCGTTTACATTAAAGATCGAAAAATACGAATGGAAATCGGCTACGGTCTTGAGGATGTTATAACAGATGCACAGGCGAATACGCTCATTCAGGAAATACTCCGTCCTAATTTTAAACAGGGTAACTACTATGCGGGTATTAAGTCGACACTCGATGTCCTGATCCCAGCGGCGGAAGGGAAATATCAAATACCGGTTCGCCAGAAACCGAAAAAGAAAAAGTCTTCCGGCACCTTATATGTTCTTTTTATTCTTTTTATTATTCTGTCTTCTTTTTTCCGCCGTGGAGGCGGTCGTGGTGTAGGAACCCGGCGCAGAGGCGGTATGTTAGGTCCGTTTATTTTGGGCAGTATGCTTGGCGGCGGTTCGTCCGGAGGAAGCTTTGGAGGCGGTGGCGGCGGATTTGGAGGAGGCTTTGGAGGCCTTTCCGGAGGCGGCGGCGCCAGCGGGGGCTGGTAGCACACCATAAAAAAAGCTTGCGAAATGCTTAAACCAAATCTTTTCATTTATTGAAGCAGGTCAACCAGGATTTCGTAAAAATATCGATAGGTGTATTCATTAGTGGCTGACTTTAAAGTAGTCTAAAACCTCACCCCCCGAAGTATCGGGGCAGGCCAGCCTCTCCTGAAAGGAGAGGGAGGAAAGAAAGTTCCCCTTCTCCTTGTAGGAGAAGGGTTGGAACGAAGTGGCCACTTTTAGGGGTTCTGGGCAAGTCCTGTTAATTCGCGATTCCTCTAATAATATGAAATTGCAGGACTTTCAGTTATAGTAAGATTTTACCAGGATAATAATGATGTGTATTATAAAAAAACTAAGGTAACTGATGAGCGTCAAAAATTTTTTTAGTAAAGAACAAAAAGAAGAGATTCTAAAAGCCATAAAAGAGGCCGAGAAAGATACCTCCGGGGAAATCCGTCTGCATATGGAATCGACCTGCAAAGGAGAGCCCCTGGAACAAGCGGTGAAAGTCTTTAAAAAGTTAAAAATGCATAAAACACAGCAGCGAAACGGAGTGCTTATTTATCTTGCGGTTAAAGATCGGAAGTTTTCCATCTTTGGAGACGAAGGCATCAATAAAGTTGTACCCGAGAATTTTTGGGAAGAGGTAAAAGATGAAATGCGGGCGCATTTTGTGAAAGGGGATTTTGCGACAGGCGTCAGTAGCGGTATTCGTATGGCCGGACAAAAACTAAAAGATTTTTTCCCCTACCAGCAGGATGATGTTAATGAATTGTCGGATGATATTTCCATCGGGGATTAAGCAGGATATTGTATTCATTTGAAGCAGGAGATGACGTTATTTCCTGCTTTTTTTATATGGAACCGAACTATGATTAAACTATTACTCATTGCCGGAGAGGTCTCAGCGGATAGTCATGGCGCAGCTCTGATAGAAGAAATGCAAACGACACAGGAATTATCGGTTTTCGGAATCGGGGGCGACCAGTTACGGGCGCGGGGAATGAAGCTAACCGTGCATCTGAAGGATATGGCTTTTATGGGAATTACCGAGGTTCTTCGTCATCTGCCTTTTATCCGTAAAGTAAAAGAACGGCTTTTGGAGCAGGTCAGACAGGAGAAACCTGACGCCGCCATTTTGCTGGA
>JANTFQ010000217.1 GCA_024763405.1 Calditrichaceae bacterium | reverse complement strand
ACTGAATAGAAATATTATGCGCGTTATCGGCCGCAACCGAAGCGTTGGTTAAATCCACATTATAGGAACGGAAGGCGGTAATATCGCCGTTTTGCTGATATTGCGCTTCACGTAAAAGGATTTCACTGTTATCACGGTTTAAATTGACGCCTTCCCAGGTTATGTATGCATGGCGGTTCACAAAGCTGACCGATGATTTTTGCTGATCCGAATATAAAAGCGGATCAACAGATACGAGCTGCGGTTCCCACCACTCTGCACCGTCAAAAGAGTCTCTGAAATATACTTCGCCGTTTAAATCGTAACTTAAGGCAAGCGCGTCATTATGCCCTTCCCAGGAATCCGCAGAAAGGGAGGGACGCAGGCCTGAACCGGTGATTTCAGCACTGTTTAAATCCAAATCCATTTCCTGCCAGGAAGCGGATTTTTTACTCACCGCCCACAAACGATACGCTTCATCGGAGGAATATTCACTGGTACCATAATAATCCGTTACGATGACCGGAAAAATATTATCCGGATTGCTCTGCCAGTCGCGGAACACGGCAATGACCGGTTTAGGCGAATAGGCTTCCGTCGTTTCGTCGGAATAATATTCAAGGGGAATTTCAATAGGATCCCATTCATTTTCCGGCTGACTGTCGTTTAGGTGGCGGTAATCGATAACGGCATCCGAATAACCATCTTCATGTTCGGTCCAGCAGACATAAATATCGTGTTCATAAACCGCAATGGAAGGATTGATATAAGAAAAACCTTCCTCTTCCACGCCGTCGCTTACCATTTCCTCTTTGGCCCAGGTCTGGCCGTCGTCCTCTGAACTGGTGTAATAGATTTGGCCGCCGTCTTCATAAACCATGTGCAGTTTATAACCGTTCGCTAAACAGCGGCTGCCGGGATGGCCGGATGGGCGGTTTTGGCTGGAAACCATGTGGCCTTTGTAATTGGCGGTAACCTGCGCGTTATCCTTGCGGAAAATTACAGGAGTCTCCAGAGATCTTATATCTTTTATATCAGCATCTATCCCTGACCAATACTGGAAATAATGAAGCACATCTTTATTATGCAGAACAACCAAAATCTCTTCGTCCTCCAAACCAACGGAATAATAAGGGGGGATTAGATTATTTAAATCTTGTCCTCCCTGATCTTTAAACACACCTTTAAAATCGGAATCCAGATTAATATTTAATGGTGAATCGTAGGTCAATAATGGCGCATCCATTCCCTGGTTGCGCAGACCATAGGGCACTTCGTTAAAATCCGTTAACCAGGGATCTTTAAATTTTACACTTCCACCTGTGCCGCCGGAAAGCAGTTTTGTAGCTACAGTAGCTTCATTACATATATCTAAATGAGCCACAATCTCAGTAGTACTTGATTGTATTTCAAAATTTTGGAAATTTATATAAGTATTACTTTGCCAATCATGAAATTTTTCATTATCCAAAACATTGATATTAGCCCGCAGGGTATGATTTTCATTCTCTTCCCAGTTAAATGAATGCGGAACAGCATAATCTATCCAATTACTTTCCCAGTGAGACACATTGCTGATTGAAGAACCGTTGGTTTTTTGCTGGTCAACTATTACTGCAAGCGGACCACCGCCAAGAGTTTCGAAGGCATTGGCTTTGCCATAACCTGAGTATTTATTCCAAACGCCACCCTGACCGCCGTCAATTGGATCGGCGCTGTCAGTTATATCCGAGTAAAAACTTTCGGGACTGTTATTATTCCAGCCGTAAAAATCTAAATACAAACTGGCAATACCGGCAATATGGGGAGCTGCGGCAGAAGTACCTGGGAAAGGATCAAACCCGGGAACTGTTGTCATTACATTGTCAGTCGCTGTGATTGTGGGCGTATTTCTTATTTCATCATTTGAATTTTGATTGTAAATAAGCGTTGGGCCAATAGAACTGAAATCTTCCAGATGTTCCTGATCCTGGGCAGGATAGGCAGCAACGCTAATTACACCATTTGCAGCGGGATGCCCATAAATCTGGTATTCATCCTCTTTGTTATAATCGTGTGTATACTGTAAGTCATAGGGATAACCAAGAACTTTCAGTTTTCTGTTGCTGCTACCACTCACATATTTTACCTGAATATATAAATTTTGTGTACTTCCAGTAGTATTTTTATATGAAAGATGTTCAAAAGGATTATTGGAATAGTCTTCTCCCTGCCTTGTTTTACCACCGGAGCCAACAGATGAATTATAAATATCATACAAATATAAATCATAGTCTGTATCCGGACTCAGCCAATCATCGGCCCATTGCAAATAAAGATCTATTGATTCTCCATTTTCAATATCAACGCGGTTTTGAATATCATAATTATTCGAAGCTTTATAGTAAAATAATGTCCAGTTATCGGTATCACCATTAAATTCACCAGTATACATTGACTTTGCTACATTTCCAGCGGCAGAAATATATATTATATTATTATACTCAATCTTATTAGCAATATGCTGCGCCAGATCGCCGTCCGAGAACCAGGGGTCACCAGGCCAGCCGATATCATCCACTATAATTTTACAGCCATAGTCGATTAATTCGGTTATTGTGGTCATCATTTGTTCAGACGTCCCTGCATTATAATCAGCGCTGCCAAATATCATTTCTGATCCAGGCGCAATATCATAAGCTATTTCCATCATTGCCCGTCCTTCTGATCCATCCATTTGATCATGGCCGGACAACCATCCAACGGTACCCAAATCACCTGTACTCTGAGAATCACCATAGCCCTGAATCCCATTGGAGATTACGCCGATTTTTATACCCGTACCGTCAACGTTTTTCTGTTCGCGCGCAGTTACAGCTTCCAACTGCTGATCGCCTTCTGTCGTTTCATTACCTGCATGCAATATAGGCATAATTACTGAAGTTATAGCTGCAGTACGTTTATCTTTAGATATTTTAACTATTCTTTCAAGCGGTATAAAACATATTATTTTAGGTCTTGATTTAATTTCAGGTGGAGGATAGTAGGCTAATAAAATATTGACCTCATTTTTTAAAAGAAAATCCTGATATTCATCAAACTCGCTTTGAGATAAAGTATCCGGCAGTATTAATTTAACTTTTAGAGCACCGTCCTGATTGATTTTTAAATTTGAGTTAGAAAACTTATCTGAAATACGAGACACATCAGAAACTTTTCCAACTTCTATAGCATTGTTAATTTTATTAATCCTGCTTAGGACAAAGTCATCAAATTTCTTCAAATAAACCGGAAGTTTATCTCGCGCTGCCTCTATTTTTGCAGCTTGTTCATTAATTTTTTTCATTTTTTTGGGCGATATATTTGTCGAGTAACTGTTAGAAATAAAAAACAGTATAAGTAATGCAGATAACAATTTCATAATTTGCTCCTTATCTTTTTGATTTAAGGGGCAAATTTAACTATTTTGTTTTGCCCCTTGGTTCCATGCACTGGTTTCATTGGGTAAACCCGGTTTGTGCTGCTAACACATCCCGGGTTTTTACATATTGACAATCATAAGCATTACCTCCTTTTAATATAAAAGTGAATTTTTATCGCCGCATTATCAAAATAACTGCTTTGCTATTTTTCTCTCCTACAGCTACAACAAGGTTATGTTTAATATCTATTGAATGGAATAAAGCAATGGCTGCTGCTTCATATATAAACCAGTTTAACCCATTAAAATGGGCCAAAAATCCAAAATCCCCTGCAACGAAAACATCATTCAGAGCATTGCCTCTTATTCTATTAGTAAAAATCAACGGTAATTCTGAATATTCTTTCCAAATCCCAAGCCTGTTACGTTTAAAAACACCCGCACCACAAAGCATTATTTTTTGATTATTCCTAAACCAGGTCGAATATATACGTCTGTCAGTGTATGGCCAATTTTCTTCAATAACAGTATTATCATTTTGAATACTTAATAATTTTTTTTCACCTAATTTATATTTATACGATGCCGGGCATAAAATATAATTTTCACCTGTTTGTCCATCATTCATTCCCCAAATATCATTTATATCAAAATCCGTGCCGCTCTCTATTTTCTCCCACTTTTGGCCGTCAAAATGACGGATATTGCCGCCATTGCCAACTGCATAAATATCTTTGGAAGATGTTCCCCAGACCTTTTTTATTCTAAATCCACCCTGATAATTAGTATTACTTAAGGAACCATAAAAATACCATTCATGGCCATTCCATTTCATAGGTATACTACCGCCAGCCCAAATCTCATTTTTTTTAATTTTAAATAAACTAAAAACCGCTCCAAAACCATATCCAGAAGCCATTATCTTTTTTAATTCCCACTTTTTTCCATCCCAATGGGCGGCATTGTATTTATCGTTTTCTGTGTGAATCTCTCCAACTGCCCAAATATCTGTGGGACTTATAATTGAAACATCATAAAAAACACTGCTGCCTGTTTGCCCGCCAAACTCATAGGTTTGCCAGGTAAAATCATGGCTGGTAGTATCCATTGTTGTAATGGTTAATTCGGAACCTTCGGCAAGAGCAGGGAATGAGCGGTAAGTATAACTATGCGCAGGCTGCAAATTGCTATCATACAGCAGGGTATCGGCTTTTTGTAGTTTTCCCCTAAATACCGTATGCGTATCGCGTTTT
>JANTFQ010000216.1 GCA_024763405.1 Calditrichaceae bacterium | reverse complement strand
CCGCCGGCTTTTGGGGATAAATAACGGCACTTGTTTTTATCTGAGAAAAAGTGCAAATTTGCCAGAATACCGCAGCGCCGTAAAATAGTCGGAGAAAATATGAAGTCTGTTTCCATCTTCTTTTTAAGTCTAATTTTATCAGCCTATATCCAAGCCGCAGACTGGCAGACGATTACATCGATGAACGAGGTGATGGATGTGGACGCCTCTTCCGGAAAAATTTGGGCGGCCACCACCGGCGGACTTTTCAGTATGGATATTGAACAGGAAACCATCCAGTCTTACACCAATATTCAGGGCTTAAAGTCTATTCGTCTTTACGCGGTTGCGGCAGACGATCACGGACAGGTTATCTGCGGTGGTGAAAAGGGGATTCTGGAAATTTTAAATATAAACAGCGGCGAATGGCGCCATATTTACGACCTGGCCGGTTTTCCGATTCAGGATATTTATTATAATCAGGATACGCTTTGGGCGGCGGCCGGCAAAGGGGCGGCAGCTTTTTTCTGGAACGGAAGCAACTATATCTTTTATGATTATTTTTTAAATTTCCCGGCGCTTCCCAAACAGGTCACCGCGGTTACCATTTACAATAACCGGGTCTGGCTGGGAACGGACGTCGGAGTATTAAGCGCACCTTCGGATTTTTCCGGCTATGTGCTTAATAATCCGGAATTGTGGACGCGATACGCCGCAAGTGACAGCCTCCCTTCTGCGCAAATCAACGCCTTGGCCGCTTATAAAAACGAGCTCTATGTGGGAACGCCCGGCGGATTATCCCGGATTGATTCAGCCGGTTTCATTCATTTCGTACAGAACTGGAAACAGGATGATGCGCAAAAATATTATCCGGTCGATCATTTAAGCGCCTCACCCTCGTATCTTTTTCTATCCAGCGGGCATCGGTTGATTCGCTCCATCATTGATATAAATGTCTACATCAAATGGACGAGCGGCGCTATTAACGGACTAACTGTCGACGCCAATGGCGATATCTGGGCCGGGCTGGATGAATACGGATTGTATAAATACAACTGGCCCGATTCCAAAAAACTGGACGGGCCCTATAAAAATATTTTCCGTTCCATTGTAAAAACGCCCAACGGCGCATTGTGGGCGTCTTCAGGTAAACCGGGCGGCTATAGCCGGGACGGTCATTATATTAAAGATAACAACGGCTGGCGAAATTATTTTTTTTCCGGAGTTAGCTGGGGACTTTTGCACAATTCCGTTACTCTTTATGAAGACCGCTTTAATAATGTCTGGATGGGTACCTGGGGCGGCGGATTAACGGTCTGGCCGGAAAACAAGCCGCCGGTCTTTTTTCATAATTTTACCGATACGTTGGGAAAGATGATTGAGACCACAGCCGATTCTACGGAAATCATTTCCCTGAAAGAGGCCGAGGTCTATTCCGGTTTTTTTACCGGTACCGTGGAAGATTCTACGTATGAAATTATCAGCGCTATTCAGGAAGACCGCAACGGCCGCATCTGGTTTGCAAATTATTGGGCGACCAATGGCAAGTTGCTCGCTTCCGCTCCCTATACAAACGACGGCTTTGTGAGTCTTGATAAAAAGGACTGGGTCTATTTTGGACAGTTGGATAATCTTGAAATTGACAACGGAAGCATCAGCTGTATTGATTTTGATTATTTTGGACGGGTGTGGATCGGGACGCTGACGGACGGCGTTTACCTGCTGGATTTCAATAATACAGTTACGAATAAAAATGATGATCAGGTTTATCATTTTACAATGAGTGAAGATAATTTATACAGCGACCGTATTTTTTCCATTAAAAGTGATCCGGACGGAGTGGTCTGGATTGGGACGGCCGCCGGTTTAAATTCCTATGACGGTGTTAATATGTACAAGCACGTGGGGGATCCCGAAGGGCGCAGCGGGCCGCTGGAGAACAGAATTAACCAGATATTTGTGGATGAGTATAATAATAAATGGTTTGCCACTTCCGCGGGGCTCAGCATCCTGCGCGCCGGTTACAGCCCCTGGCAGGAAAATGCCTGGGCAGGCTACAACACAGATAACAGCGGCCTGGTGGATAATGACGTAAATGCCATCTTTGTAGACGCCGCTTCCGCAGAGGCTTATGTGGGCACCAATAGCGGCCTGTCGGTTTACAGCGGCACGTTCGCCCAGATACGTGATAATTTTAAATTGATTTCGGGCGGCCCCAATCCCTTCTTGTTAGATAAACAATCCGATACGTATACGATTACCAATCTTCAAAGTAATTCAATCGTTAAAATTTTTACCATAAACGGCAGCCTGATTCGGGAATTGCGTTCCGATATTCTTTTCGGTGGGGGAAGACCTGCGGTGGAAGGAAGCCGGGCATACTGGGACGGACGCGACCGAAACGGGAATCTGGTGAGTAGTGGAATTTATTTATACGCCGCCTACACCATTGCCGGAAAATCGGTGAGCGGCAAGATTGCGGTGGTCAGGAAATAGGTTAATGATTCGATTTTTATATATTAAAAACTTTGCCATTGTCGATGAAATCCAAGTGGAATTCGGTCGCGGCTTAAATATTATCACCGGTGAAACCGGGGCCGGGAAAAGTATCCTCATTAATGCACTGGCCCAATTATGCGGAGAACGCAGCAATACCGATCTCGTGCGGGGTGGTGAAAAAAAGGCAGTAATTGAAGCCGGATTTGATGTGCAGCCGCATCCCGAACTGACTCGTCTGGCCGAAGATTTGCAATTGGATATTGAAGATTATTCCGAAATTTTAATCCGCAAAGAAATAAGCGCCAGCGGCAATTCCCGTACCTTTGTAAACGATTCTCCGGTTACCCTGAACCGTCTTCAGAAATTTAGTGTTTTTCTGCTCGACCTGCACGGACAGCATCAACATCAGCGTCTGCTGCATCCGGAAAATCATCTTGCCTACTTAGACAGCTTTGGAGCTTATGAATCCGAAACCGCGGCTTTTAGCGCTCTTTTAAGTCAGTATAAAAAACAACGCAGCGAGCTGGAAACCCTCAAAGCGCGGCAGATAGATTCCTATCAAAAACAGGATATGTATAAATATCAAATCGAAGAACTTTCCCGGGCGGCCCTGCAGGAAGATGAACTGGAAATCCTGACCGCAGAACTAAAAATTTTATCCAATATCGAGGGGTTGCACCAGATGGGCGGGCAGCTCAGTGATGCACTTTATACGGGAGATACGAACGCCGCTGCAATGCTGGCCTCTGCCGAAGATAATCTGGGGCGGTTGGAAAAATTAGATGAAAAATTTTCGGGTTTACGGCAAAATTTAGCGGCTGCACGGGATACGGTAGAAGAGATTGGCCGTTTTACGGAGCAGTACCTGGCCGAACTGGAGTTTAGCCCGGAGCGGATGGAGTTTATTCATCAGCGTACGGCGCAGATAGAATTTTTACTGAAGAAATACCAGCGCAACACAACAGCCGAACTGCTGAAGTTGCAGGACGAAATCCAAAGTCTGGTAAATGACACCGAACAATTTGATGATCTTATTCAGGAACACGAACAACAGATTGCAGAAACCATCTCCAAACTGAATGCAGCCGGCGCATCTTTATCGCGGCAGCGCGGGGAAACCGCACAGCGTTTTGAAAAAGAGATTAGTACACTGCTTAGTCAGCTGGGAATGGCGCAGGCCCGTTTCCGGGTACGGCTGGAATTGAACATAAAAGAGGGTGCGCCGTTCACCTGTTCCGGGCAAAGGGTTGCGGCAAGTACATCCGGTTTTGATAAAGCCGTATTCCAAATCGCCTCCAATCCCGGTGATCCGTTTACACCCATTCATAAAACCGCTTCCGGCGGAGAAATCTCCCGCTTGATGCTGGCCATAAAAAGTGCCCTGGCCGAGGCCGATAAAATT
The DNA here is from genome assembly GCA_024763405.1 of Calditrichaceae bacterium. Lineage (GTDB taxonomy): Bacteria > Calditrichota > Calditrichia > Calditrichales > Calditrichaceae > JANTFQ01. The sequence goes on along the minus strand of JANTFQ010000216.1, from coordinate 755 downwards.
CCCTCGCTGGTCTTTGATGAAATTGACGCCGGAATATCCGGTAAAACAGCCCAGGCGGCCGGCGCTAAACTGGCCGGATTATCCCGTTTTCACCAAATTCTTTGTGTGACCCATCTTCCCCAAATTGCCTCTTTTGCAGATAAACACTATAAAGCTGCAAAATATACTGAAGACAACCGCACTTTTGCCGATATAAGACTATTAGACAGCAAACAGCGGGAAGTTGAAATTGCAAATTTACTGGGTGGAAAAAATATTTCGCAGCAGGCTGTGGAAAACGCCCGGTTGCTCATACAGGAAGCGCAGAAATTGTAATCTTGTATAAGTTACTAAATTTGTTGCATTTACTCGACATTCTCTTTACTTTACGAAGAGCATCCGAAAATATCATCTGGCGGAGGGAAAATGGCGGAATTTATTTCTACCGGCACACACCATTTATTTGGTGAAGAACGAAGAAAACGGCATTTCATTAATTTTTTTAAATCCAAGAAAAAAATTAAGGTCCGGCCGGGCGCGATGCAGCCCGAAGAAGTAAAAAAAATCATTAATGAAATCGGAAAAGGCAAGCGTGTCAATATCCGGCGGGTGGAATACGACGGCACTCCGGAAGAGATGCCCGTTTCGCTGCGCATTCTGGATGTACGCGACGATCATTTTACCGGAAAAATTGTCAATGTGGAACGCAGTATTAAACAGGAACTTGACGAAAAGCTGGTGTACGTAAAAGGTGGCGGCGGCAATATTGATTTCTT
>JANTFQ010000215.1 GCA_024763405.1 Calditrichaceae bacterium | reverse complement strand
TACTCCATAAAAATCTTTTAAAGATTCTCAATGAAATGCAGCGGGAAGATCCTTCAAGGGGATTAGGAAAACCAGAGCCTTTAAAGCAAAATTTAAAAGGATTCTGGTCAAGAAGGATTTCGCAGAAAGACAGACTAATATATAAATTTGATAATGAGCGTATTCATATTTTTGCTATTGGCGGCCATTACGATATGAACTAATTGATACTTTAAATGGAACCTTTTATCCAATCCTATTCTTTGTTTTCAAAATATCAAACTCTGCTGCAGGTATTCTCTACCCGAAGCGGCGGATTCAGTAAAGCGCCTTATAATAGCCTGAACCTCGGTATGCACAGCGGGGATGATAAAAAAACGGTTACCCAAAACCGGGATCATTTTTTTAAAAGTGTGAATATTCCCAAAGAAAGGCTTGTCTTCCCGGAACAGGTGCATTCTGCCAATGTACATCTTGTGTCAAAACCGGGAGTTATTGCAAAATGCGATGCCCTGATTACCTCCGAAAGAAACCTCTTCCTCACCATCCAGACGGCAGACTGTTTTCCCGTGTTTTTATTTGATCCTCGTGCCGGAGCAATCGGAATTGTTCATTCCGGCTGGCGCGGTACGGCTGCGCATATCGTACCGAAAACCATTTCGCTGATGGAGAATAAACTGAATTGCCGGACCGGAAATATGCTGGCCGCCATTGGCCCGGGTGTACAGCAATCCTGCTACCAGGTAGATACGGAAACCGCCTCCCGGTTTGACGCAAAATTCCTGCTGGCCGATGGACCCGGTCATTTTAAACTGGATGTACAGGGAACCATTGTGGAACAGCTTCTTGCTTCTGGAATAGAGCGGGAAAATATAGAAGTTGATAAAACCTGTACGCACTGTGCGACGGATCGCTATTATTCATACCGCAGGGATGGAAAACAGAGCGGGCGGATGATGGGTGTGATTGGGATGCGCTGAGAGAGTGGTGCGTAGCAAGAATTAAGTATCAAGACACAAGATACAAGACACAAGACGTCAGATGTTAAGAGATAAAAAATAAGTGGGCTGTTAAAAGGGATTAGACCTTTGTGTTTTTTAGTTTTAGCTGCTTTTTAATGGATTTAAGAATTTTTAAGATAATCCCGGATTCAAAAGCATCAACCAGGGCTCCTTCACAGAATCTGTCACTTCTGACAATGACTGTCAATAATTGGCATTTTGTCGGAATATCGATTGTATCAAAATCAAAATCATTCTTTTCCAAAGATTTTCTTTTATTATACCAGGTTCCCCAATCAAAGTTAATAATAAGCGGTATGCTATAAACCAGATCGAAAAATTTTGAAACAACGGGTTCCTTTACAAAATAAGACATTGTAATAGTGCCATCCGCATTAATTTCTCCGCCCGCTTCAGTTCCGAATGTCTGTGTCTGTTCGATTATTGGAATTAAATCAAGCAGGGGCTTCCAAATGCGGTATGAGTAACCATTTATTTGATTAATATAATTTTGTTCGCTTAATGGTTCTTTTGTTTTGGGGGTAGGCATTATTGGAAATATCCCTTAAAATTACAATCAGTCGAGATGCGATTTAATCTTATCGGCCACACGGAAAGAATTGGCGTAAATAGTCCAGGTGTAGGGAACACTGCCGCCGGTGGGCATAAAACTGCCGTCGGTAACGTATAAATTTTCCACATCATGAGCGCGGCAATCTGCATTTAACACAGAAGTTTTCGGATCGTTTCCAAAACGGCATCCTCCGGCAGTAAGATTGGAGGGCGGATCGCCGCTAATACTGGAATAGACCTCTTTGGCGCCCATCCGGCGTAGAACCGCTTCACTTTTTTCGGCAATGTAGCGGCCTACCTTTAAATCTTGTTCGTGGTAGCCCAGGCGGATTTTAGCTACGGGTGTACCCCACTTATCCTTTACTTTTTCATCGAGGCTGACGAAACAATTATCGGTGGGCAGCCAGTCGTTAAATATTTCGAAGCGGAAATGACGCGATTCGGTGAAATAGGATTCCAGCTTTCGTTTAAGCGGTTTACCCCAAACCAGGCCCTCATCGCCCCATTTTAGGGCATCGGCCCGGGCAATGGGATTGGCATGCCGGAACATAAATTCCACGATGCCGCCCTTGGCCCGCCCGCCAAAGGATTTATCGTTGATAAAATAATAATCATGCAGGGCGCGGTTTACAAACAAGCCGCGGATTTTCATATTGGCGATTTCATCTTTGGAATGTTCGTTATAAGGTAAATCACCGCCACCGGAACCGCCGCCCGAAAAAATTAAATTTTTACCGACCAGATTATTGTTATTTGCCAGTCCGTTGGGATGCTTCGGACCGGAAGAGAGCAACAGAAGTCGTGCGCTTTCGATGGCGCTGCAGGCGGTTACATAAATTTTTGCGGTAACCTTTTTTTTGTTTCCTTTTTTATCAAAATAATGCACGGCGGAAACTTTGCCGTCACTGTCATTTTCTAATTTATATACCATCGCGTGCGGCCGGATTTCGCAGAATCCTGTTTTAATAGCATGATTAAGCAGGGCGGCGCGTGCGCTTCCTTTGGCGCCGGTGGTACAGCCGTAACTGCCGCAATAATTGGTGTAAGAACAAGCGTTGCGATTCATGGCCGGCTGCGATAAAATTGCGCGGGGAACCGGAAGGGAATACAATCCCAGTTTATGGCAGGCTTTATCAAACCATTGCGAAATGGGATGCTCCTGTGTGGGTGGATAGGGGAAATCTTTGGTGGAGCGTGGTTCCTGGTTGGGATGATCAATGACCCTGCCGGAAACGCCGACAACCGATTCCACTTTGGCGTAGTATGGTTCTATATCTTCGTAGGTGATGGGCCAGTCCACAATGTTGGCTCCTTCGATAGGGCCGAATTCGGATAGTAGTCTAAAGTCTTCCGGTTTCATGCGGTGGAAAAAGCCGCTCATAAAATTACTGGAACCGCCCACCAGGCTGCCGTTCCAAAAGTCCCAGCCGGAATCGTAATTGGATTCGGCTTCCCAGGTACCGTCTTCATTCTGTTGTTCCAGAACCTGGGGCTCATCCATCAGATTGGGCGTGTAATAACTGCGCCGGGTGGCGGCAATTTCATCTTTGGTAAAATCTTTCTCGGTAAACCAGGGGCCTTTTTCCAGTACCAGCACCTGCTTTTTAGCGCGTGAGAGTTCATAAGCAATAGGGCCTGCCCCGGCCCCGCTGCCGATTATACAAATGTCAAATTCAGGGGTCATAATTTCCGGGTCTCCTTTATAATAGAAGCACCGTACCGGGTGCTTTCGAGCGGACGCGGTAATCCGGGGGTGTGGTCTAACCAGGCCCAGCCGATGCCGTCCGGATTTCCACCGTACACGGGATCACTGAGAAGTGCTTCAAAAAGATAGAGCAGGAGTAATGAAGTCCAGGTTTGCCCCCAGCTTAAATCCTGCACAGCCGCAAGGGTGTTTTCCTGCTCCTGCACATTCATTGCTTCAAAGCGGGGCTGCTGATTTTCTTTGTTGAAATGAATCAGCCGTGTCAGGCCATCCGCGATAAAATCCCGGATTTCGGGATCGAAGCCCGGTTGATTGAGAACCATCTCCAGGTAAGCGGTTGCATTTATATCGACGGCGCCCGGCGAGTCTGACTCGTGGGGCAATAGATGCTCCTGTACCGCGCTTAAGGTGTGCTTTTGGTCTTCCGCAAATGTAAAGGCTGCCTTCTTTTCTGAAGCATCTCGTGCGCATCCGCCAAAGGGAAGTACCGCCATTACGGAAGCTCCGGCGGCGGCTCCTAAAAAGGTGCGGCGGTTAAGCCTTGCCGAAATCAGGCGTTCGATTTTGTTTTGCAATGTTGTGTCCATTTTTCACCCGGGTTGGTCGTGTTTCAGAATCTAACCGCTCTTAATTTGAAAAGCAAGGAAGGATATAAATGTTACGCCCGCCGGATACTTTTGTGAGAACGGGAACATAAGAAATAAATTGTTAGATTCTTTTATTGATAAAAGTTTGTTCACTCCTTAAATTAACTCTGGTATTCAGAAAGGATTTTTTATGATCAAACGCCTGCTTTTTGTGTTACTTCCAACCGCACTCTTTTTATTCCTGGCCTGTTCAGAATCTCCCGAAATGCTGATTAAACAGTTTCATGCGGGAAGCGGACAAATTGCCGCCCAAACGATTCCAGATAAAGCGCTGGATGTGTTCAATTTTCAATTATCAAAAGATCCCGGCTGGATTTTGGAGGGAGAAACAACCGTTCCCGAAGCAGCCAATCGTGTGCGTCATCTTGCGGATAGTCTGCTTGGCGCCAATACCTACCAGGACGATATTCGCCTGCTGCCCGATCCGGCACTGGGTGATTCGGCCTTCGCCGTGGTCATCGTCAGCGTTACACCGCTGCGCAGAGGCGCCAGGCATGCCAGCGAAATGCTGGACCAGGTGATCATGGGAAATGCCGTGCAACTGCTGGAAAAGAAAGGCGGCTGGTACCGTGTAAAAAATCACTATGGATATATTGGCTGGGTTAATAAAACGGCTCTTCAGCGCATGGACCGAAAAGGGCTGGAAAACTGGACGCATTCAAATCGTGTGCAGGTAACGGCGCTTTCATCGTTTGTTTATGATCAGCCGAATCTTCAGGCACTGCATCTCTCCGATTTGGTGCTAAACGCAACGCTTAAAAAGATTGGCC
>JANTFQ010000214.1 GCA_024763405.1 Calditrichaceae bacterium | reverse complement strand
TCGCAGGCATATTCCAAATAAAGCAGAAAAATGTTAAAGACAATCAATAAATATCTGGGTTGGCGTAACTGGGCGGTTTTTCAGTATAATTCCATCTTTGAAAACCTGTTCATTCTCTTTACTATTCTGCTGTTAAACAGCAGGACGTCTTTTTCTGTTTTGATAGATATTCTGATCTTTGCACTCTTTAGCATCCTATCCACCTCCTATGGTTATTTGATTAACGATTTTTCCGACCGGGATCTGGATGCGCAGCATCAAAAAGCGAATACTTTTTCGGATGATTCTGCAATGCAGGCGGTTCTGGTAACAGGACTGATATTTGCCTTAAGCGCTGCGGCTGCTGTTCGGTTTATTGACAAACCATTCTTTGCCGGCTTGTGGGTGGTCTGGTTTTTTCTGAGTACTTTTTATAGCCTGCCGCCTCTCCGTTTAAAAGAACGGGGTAAAACCGGACTTCTGGCAGCCGTAACCGCACAGCGTTTTATTCCGATTTTAATGGTATTCAGTATTTTTGGCCCGGTCGCAACAGGATTTGTCGTGTTAAGCGCGGCCTATGTTTTTTTCAGGGGGTTATCCTCCGATTTGAATCATCAGTTGGAAGATTATACAAATGATATGCAGACAGACACGCAAACGTTTGCGGTTAAAACCGGGTTACAGCGTGGACAAAATATTCTGCGGTTTTCTCTCGAAACAGAAAAATTGCTGTTGCCTGTTGTTCTGATTTATATACTGGTAAATCTCAGAAATTTGCAGGCCTATCTTCTGGCACTCACCGTTGGTTTGGCGCTGTTATATTTTGCCGGTTATTTTTATAGTCTGTTTAAAATAGTGGCCACGAAAAACAAATTGGATGTGAATCCATTCAATCCGGAGCAACGAAATATGTTTCAATTTATGCACCATTCCTATCCTTCAGTCCTGCTTCCATTGGGATTAAATGTAATAATATGTTTTATAAATCCCTGGTTTCTTGTTGTGTTGGGATTACAAATGTGGATGCGTGAGTTATACTCATTTCAGATAATAAAACAAAGTTTTATTTTTAATATATTCAAAAGGGGTTAAAATGCGTTTATTAATCATTCTTTTTTTGTCGGTTTTAGAACTTTCGGCGCAAGCCTATATTATACCAGACCTGGAAAGAGATGATTTTAAAAATTTTAAATCATGGTGGACGCTAAATACCTGGGGCACAAACCATACAGGTGGCGTATCAAATGGATATTTCACAGCCAATCTGAACAGCCCTTTGAATGGCGCCCAGGGCGGTCCGCTTTTGTCTGATTCTGAGGGAATGGAAAATATTGGTTTCAGCACGGCCTATAGCATGATGATTTACAATAACTATGATGTAATTGATGCCCGAATTCGTGTAAAATTTATAAACCCCATGCTTCCCGGGAGCAGGGGCGCCGGGTTATGGCGTTCGGAGTCCCTGCCAATCACGATTAATCAGGAAACCTGGTATATGGAACAGGCTGCAGATGAGGCTCTGTACAGCTGGGCGCCGGAGGAAAACTGGTGGTTAGGACGGGTTACCCGTGGAGTTTCAACAGAAATATCGGCGACTCCCCCCGTGTCAAGCCAAGACTGGCATTATTATAGAATTCTACGTCATGCGCATGATTATTATGAATTATATGTAGATGATGATCCCACGCCGCTGGTACATGCAGAACCGGCAGAATTGGGTGGTCTCCTGACTGAGGATTACGGCTTTAACTGCTGGACGGATAATTTAACGTACCATAAAACTCAGAATGCAATATCGGGAAATGATACGATTGAAGTATATTATAATGGCTGGCAGGGAACCCTTTCTTTTGTGGTGGATTTTGTTGAAATCCGCTATAACAATTACCAGCTGTCCCATATGGTATCTCCGGATAATGTGGTGCGCCTGCGTGATGTTGTAAATGAAATTGATAACGGTGTCTCGGATGGTTTGTGGAAAGGCCCTTATAATTTCAACGTAACATCCGGTCCCTGCGTTATACTGGCAACGGGCAAAGCAGAAAAAATGGATAATTTTGACACCGACGATGATTTAAAAATGATTTTAGACAGTAAGGATTTTGGATGGAATTCGGCCCGTAGCTGGAATGGAGATGTCGATCAGGGACAGCCTAAAACAATTATGATTGACACCGTGCTAGCCCCGGGTACGCATACACTGGCCTTTCACAGCGAAGTTACGCCGATTCTGTATGACGCCACTGTTTTAAATTCGGCAAATGGTGCGGTGGCATTAAATCTTGATCTCAATGAAACAGCGCCTAATGAAGAGAACGGCTATCTTTGGAAAACTTACCAATTCTCCTGTGATTCGGGAATGGCGGCCATTTACATAAGTGGCAGCGCTGATGAGGAGCCGGGTTGGAATCATCGCAATTACTATGACGGTGTGTTTGCCGATATCGATAGTACCGATGATGATGAATTACGGATCGAACTGGACGACATCAATTATCAATGGGAATCGGACAGTTCCTTTTTGGGAAACCGTTTGTTTGGAGACAGCAAAACAATTTTAATAACCCAACCGGTAGGAAGCGGTTCACATACGCTAAAGCTTTATGCAAATTATACACCGACGATATATAAACTACTGGTTTATGTGGAAAATAAGGAAAGCGGCTCTGCCATTGAAAATCAGATAATACCTGCCGCCTTTTCGCTGGAGCAGAATTATCCGAATCCGTTTAATCCAGCTACGGCAATATCTTTTAATCTCAACAAACGATCGCACGTGACACTTACCATTTACGATATTAATGGCCGTGTAGTTCGGCATCTCATGGAAGGCGACTATTCGGTGGGCACTCACAAAGAAATCTGGAACGGTGTGGACGATAAAGGGGAAATCGCTGCATCGGGTATTTATATTTATCAGTTAAAATCAGAAGGTCAAACCAGAACAAAAAAAATGACCCTCTTACGATAAATGAGTATTTATACGCGCTTGTAACTTCTTGAATTATTTAGAAAAGGAAGTTGTTTTTTTATGAATAATAGGTTAATCGTTTTATCGTTTCTATTTAGTTTTCTAAATTTATTGTTTGGTCAGGCTTATATTGTCCCGGACCTTGAGCGAGATGATTTTCAAATAAAAAAAACCTGGTGGATTTGGCAGAATCATGGAAGCCAAACCGAGCCTAATGTTTATGACGGTTATTTATTAGCCCAATTGATAGATCCCCTGAACGGTGCTGCTGGCGGTCCGCTTCAGAGCGATGGAAATGGAATGGAAAATGTTGGAATCATGACGGCAAATCAAAGGCCGATTTACGATAGACGTGATAGCATGGAAGTTGTGATTAGAATTAAGACTTTAAATAATTTGCCTGTTGGCAGCCGAGGTTGGGGATTCTGGAAATCAGAGGGCATTCCCATAACACTTAATCAGGCGACCTGGTTTATGGAACAGACGGCGCATCCCGATTCGTCCTGGTCCGCGCAGGAAACATGGTGGCAGGCAAGGACGACCGATGGGGTGGATGATACGTATGATTTTTCCTCGGATATTGATTCTTGCGACAATCAGCAATGGCATGTGTATAAAGTGCGAAGATACGGCGGTTCAGCGGCAAACGGATATTATGAGCACTATATCGACGGCACTTTAGTTCAACAAATTGTACCGTATAATTTTCCGGATAGTAGTATCATCAATGAAGATTATTCTTTTAACTGCTGGAACGATAATCTGGTATACCATTTTCTTGAAGGTGGTGCCAATCCGGATTCCATTGCGGTTACCTATAACGGTTGGCTGGGCACCAGCAGTTTTGTAGTGGATTATATTGAAATCACCAAAAACAATTATGATCCTTCTTATAGTGTTATGCCTCAGGATAATTCCGATATGCTGCGCCTGCGGGAATATGAAAGCGAAATGGACGATGGAATCAGTGACGGCTTGTGGAAAACCTATACGTTTGACACCTATGCCGGGAATTGCGTCATTGTGGCTACTGCTAAGGCGGAGGAAATGGATTCTTATGATAACGATGACGATTTGAAAATAGAAGTGGATACTAAGGATTACGGCTATAACAGTTCAAAAAGCTGGAACGGCGATGTGGATCAGAGTCTGCCCAAAACCATTGTAATTGATACGATTATGGCCACCGGATCGCATACGCTTAAATTGTCCAGTACGGTAACGCCCCTTCTCTGTGATGTGAATGTATTATCATCTACTGACGGGGCCCTTGCTTTGGATACATTGGTAAATGATAGCGCTCCATCTGGAAGCAATAATTTGTTATGGAAAACGTTTAATTTTACTTGTGATAACGGGCCAGTGGCAATATATCTGAGCGGGAGCGCCGATGAAGAAACCGGATGGGACCATATTGTAGCAGACACGACCGGAGATGATGATGAGCTTCGTATTATGGTTGATGATACGGATTATGGCTGGGCAAATGCGAACGCACTAAAAGGTAATAGTCTGTATGGTGACATAAAAACAATCTTACTAACGCCGACTCTTTCCACGGGGCAGCATTCCATAAAACTGTACACCCGCGAGACGCCGACCGTTTATCGTGTTTTGGTCTTTGCGAAAAACGGAGACAGCGGCCTTCCGGTGGAATTAGCACAGTTCAGTGTCCGGCAGCAGGATAATAAAGCCATCCTCAACTGGGTTACAGAATCGGAAGTGGAAAATCTGGG
>JANTFQ010000213.1 GCA_024763405.1 Calditrichaceae bacterium | reverse complement strand
CATTTTCCGTGCTTATGTGGGCGGCTTTTATCGGAAGTTTTACGGCCATTATTCTGGCGGTGGGACAACGCATTTTAAATTTACACGAAGCCATCGGTGCCTGGGTTTCCGGGGTAAAAGCCATGGTGCTTGCCGCCATTATTTTAACCCTTGCCTGGGCGATTGGTAATATTTGCTCCGATCTGCAGACCGCCGAATATGTAATTGCCCAGACAAAAGGATTTTTGTCGCCGCATTTCCTTCCCCTGATTGCCTTTGTAATTGCCGGTTTAACGGCTTTTGCCACGGGCACTTCCTGGGGTACGATGGCGATTTTAATGCCCATCATAATTCCGCTGGCCTATCATCTGCCTTTGCAGCATGCTTCCGTAGATGCGTTTACCGCGCATCAGATTTTTATCAGTTCCATCGCTTCCATTTTAGCCGGCGCCACTTTCGGCGATCACTGTTCACCTATTTCCGATACTACGATTATGTCGTCCATGGCTTCCGGTTCGGATCATATTGACCATGTACGCACACAGATTCCCTATGCGTTGATTGCGGCAGCCGCGGCGATAATTTTTGGATATCTGCCGGCGGGATTCGGCTGGAATAACTGGATTATGCTGCCACTGGGTATGCTGGTTTTATTTTTAATTGTACGCTTTTTCGGCCGGAGAACAATTGATGGAAACTAATATCCGGATTTCACTTTAGAAATTTGGGCAGCATTCAAAATTGAAAATTATGCCCTACCCTTATTAAAACTTAAAACCGGTATTATAAAGTTTTTTAACCACTATTTCTTTTTTAGCTCATATTTCTCAATAAAATTACGATAGTTTGATTCAGGTCACCGATATGGTAAACAGATAGTTTAGTTTACACGTGTCATATGGATGTAAGTATTATTTTAAGGGAGGATGGACATGAAGAAATACCTAGTTTTTATAATTGTCCTAACCGCATTTTTAACTGCTTCTGCTCAAACCGTTTATCTGAGTGATGATTTCGAAGATGGTAATATAGATGGCTGGATAGAATCGCCGGATTCCAGTTGGGAAGCTTCTACGGTTGGGGCCATAACCGGTTCCTATTCGTTAAAGCATATTTCCGCCGATACAGCCGGAGGGAATCATTTACACAAAGCTTTAAACGGATTGGATGTGACTGCCCAGACAACCAGATGGCGTTTTAATCTAAAAAACGGGGACTTCGATCCTACCAATTCTGAAAAGTTCTGGGTATATCCTATGTTGCATGATACGACGGCTGTTAACGGTTATGCCGTTGGGGTAAATTTAAGTGGAGGGACGGATACATTAACCCTGTGGAAAGTAACCAGCAGTACGCCGGACGGCGTTGTGATTCAAACCGGGTTCGACTGGAATGCAAATACGCTGCTTGGTATCGAAGTAACCCGCGATTCTTCCGGTTTGTGGGAATTAAAATATGATACGAATGGCGGCTTTGAAAATCTTGTATCCGCTGGAGCGGCCACCAATAAGGATTATACAGCGGCTAATTATTTTGGGATGAGCTTTTATTTTAACAGTCACTCTACGGGACGGTTGTGGCTTGATGATATTTTGGTTCAATCCGGAGATTGCGTGAATTCAAATATCAATGCATTCATGGAAGGTCCTTTTAATACAGACAGTATGAAAACGGATTTGGCTTCGGATGGAGTGCTGCCTTTGGCTCAGCCGTTCAGTGGAGCGCCTTGGAATTATGCGGGCGTCGAAACAATTCCCGCTATCGGCAGTAATATGGTCGACTGGGTTTTAGTACAGCTGCGCACCGGAACAGATTCTTCTACAACGGTTGCCACCAGGGCGGCGATGATGCTTAAAGATGGTTCGGTAACGGATATGGATGGCAGCAGCCCGGTAAGCTTTTCCGGAATCAGCCCTGGTAATTATTATGTGGTTCTCCGGCCGCGCAACCATCTGGCTGTGATGACGGCAAATCCGATTGCGTTATCGTCTGTCAGCACGCAGTATGATTTTTCTGCCGCCGCTGCCCAGGCTTATGGAACCGGAGCGCAAGTGGAATTAACCACGGGCATTTTTGGTTTAATAACGGGAGATGCTAATGGGAATGGGCAGATTCAGACCGATGATAATAATGATATTTGGGAAACGGAGGTAGGCTCCGCCGGTTATAAAGGATCGGATTATAATTTAAACGGCCAGGTTCAGACGGATGATAAAAATGATTTCTGGAACAATAATGTAGGAAAAGGAACCCAGGTTCCATTCTAGTAGAAGTATCAAATAATTTGGAGAAAAAAAATGAGAAAAATAATACTCATTATATTCCTGTTCAGCTCAATGCTTTGGGCAGCGGGAATTACGTTCACCTTCGCGAATGTCACCATTACGGGAACATCGCCAAGTTTTTATGAATTCGATGTAATGGCGCAGGCGGATGTCGCTGGTACAAGGCTGGGGACTAACCTGATTTATATTAATTACAATACGCTTGGTTTCGGCAGCTCCATTGCTGCAGCCGGTACCGATACCGTGACAAAAGGCACTCTGCTTCAGGGTGATTTTGGTCCTCCGGCTCCTTATTATGTAATCGTAAATGTGGAAGATAACACGCCTTCCCGATTTGCCGTGACGACGGAATATAAATATCCGGGTTCACCCGAATATGGCAATGAAGTGCCGACCACACCAACACAGTTAATGCATATTAAACTGGAAATTGTAGATGATAATCAAACAGCGGGACTAAGTTTTGAACAGCCTTTGATGGTGGGACAGGAATATGAATCGGATAATGTTGCGAAATACAGCCCGGTTACGGCCAGTGATACGGAAAACAGTTCCTTGCATACCAGCGCTTTGGAGCCGGTTGACGGTACGGGTTTACCGGAAAAATTCGCCTTAAAACAGAATTTCCCGAACCCTTTCAATCCCAGCACTATGCTGCAGTTTGAAATTCCTGAAATAACCCAAAATTTGCAGCTGACGGTTTTTGATGTATTGGGCCGCAAAGTGGTTTCCCTGTTTCAGGGCAATATTCAGCCGGGTGTGTTTAAGTATCAGTGGAACGGGAAAGACACTGCGGGCAATGATATGCCGACTGGTGTTTATTTTGCCATTCTGAAAGCACCGCAGTTTTCGCAGACCATCAAGATGATGCTGATAAAATAAAGAAAATTTTCCGGAAGATATTGGAATAAAATATAGGTTAAAAAAAGGATGCATTTGCATCCTTTTTTTGTATACAGATTTAAAGTACATTATTAACTATTAAATTGAATGGGAAAAGGAACTATAAATGAACCAGCCAAATAAGACTATTTTCCGTATGGATTTTTTTAATCAGGTGCCGCCTATAAAACTAACCGATCCACTGGCGGCGGTTCTCGGCGCGGTGGAAGAGGGCGAAATATTCGAATACCATTATTCCGATGCCGTTAAACTGAGCGGCCACTCCTGTCCGGCTGTTTCCGGCGCTTTTAAAATGACCGAATTGGCGCTTGCCGAATTATACGGAAGTGAGATTCCGGTACGGGGAAATATCCGTGTAACCATAAAAGGCGAAGCTGAGAATGGCGCTAACGGGCCAATCTCCCAGGTGATTTCGTTTATTACCGGCGCTGCCGGCAATGCAGGGTTTACAGGTTTGCAGGGGAAATTCAGCCGCTATGAATTACTGACGTTTGATGCAGAACATCCAACGGCGCGAGGCCTGACGGCAGAAGTAGAATTTGAGCGTGTGGATACGGGGCAAAAAACTTTAATACGATATAATTCCGGTTTACTTCCGCAAAGTACAGAAATGGTACAACTCATTCCGCTCGTTATCAGCGGGCAGGCTTCCAAAGAACAGCTGCATCGATTCGGCGATCTTTGGCAGGAACGGGTAGAGCAGGTATTATTGAATCCGCCGGAAGGGGTCTTTACCATCGTTTCCTAAAGTGACAACACGTCTTAATTCCCGGAATAAAAATACACTTCGTTAAAAATGCTCTGTTTAATTTATGAGCAGAGTCTGCACTTTTTTGTATAACATCTCTGGTTATCACTACCATTGTAGCTAAATTATAATTAGCTGATTATGTCTTTAACTCAGCAAAATTTGTGCTACTTGACATTCTAACACACCCCCTGCAAAGGTCAATTGCACTACTGACAGGCATTGGTCCCCCTCTCTTTCAAAAGAGAGGGGGAATAAGGGGGTGAGTCGTTTTTTGAAATTTATTTCTCTCAACAAGTTGTTTTTTTAAAAATTAAATAAATATTTACAGTGCTAAAGACAGAATCCATTAAATAAAACAAAATTCAATTGAAATTGGTTTAAGTGAAAAATCGTATACAACAACATAGTACCGGGTCTGAAAAAGAGGTATTTAAAAAATCTAAACAAAATGTAAAAGGAATCGTTCTGCCGTACACTATTGATTTGTATTTTTTGGTTAAAAGTGTAATTTAGAGCATTATTTAAAATTGCTAAATTTCGGTATCATAAAACAATCATGTAAAGAATATGTCTCAAACTAAAACCTGGAAAATTCTGGATCTACTTAACACCACCACTGCTTTTTTCGAAGAAAAAGGCATTGAAAATCCACGGCTGAATACGGAGCAGTTGCTGGGCAAAGTGATGAATATGAGCCGGGTGGACCTCTACTTGTCGTTTGAACGTCCCTTGTCTGTATCCGAACTCGATCTGTTCCGCGGGTATGTCCGCCGGCGCAGCAAGCGGGAACC
>JANTFQ010000212.1 GCA_024763405.1 Calditrichaceae bacterium | reverse complement strand
TTAAGAAATCCCGATTTATCGGTGCCGAAGCCCGGTGGCTGAGCGGTGCCGAAGCCCCGTCTTCCTAATCAAATGTTTTAACCTTAGGTGTTCTTCTGTGTAATTCGGTGGCAGAACTTACTAATCCAAATCAATTCCAACGAGATCACTTAAGCTTTGAGCCGCGTGATGCCAAATTCACTATTCATTAAAAAGCTTCCGCCAGCCGGATTAACAGCGCCTCGTGGATTTTATCCACTTGTGTATAGGGTGCCGTAAAATGATTCGCAATAAATGAAAAGGCAATCAAGCGCCCGGACTTTGTCCATATATACCCGGAATGGCTGCGCACTCCCTGAATATAGCCCGATTTTATGCGGCATTTTTTCTCGATTAGGCTATTCCTGCCAAAGTTTTTAAAAAAACCTATATCTTCATCATCTCCCGCCAATGAAAGCGATTCATAAAACGTTTTAAAATAGGGTGATGTAGCCTCTACTTTTAGTAACTGTACCATCATCTTCGTAGTAATCAGGTTATTGGGAGACAGCCCGCTGCCGTCTTCCAAATGCAGGCCTGCCTTCGTTACTTTCTTCCGCATTAAAAATTCCTCTAAAACCTGTAAACTATTTTCCAGACTGCCGTTGCCCTTTTCCTTGATCGATATTATACGTAGCAACTGTTCCGCATATAAATTAACGCTGCGTTTGTTCAGCACCGACACAATCTCTGATAAAGACGGCGATAAAGTGGTTGTAAAAAGAGTACAAGCTTCATAAAAATTGGCCTGCTCCAGTCGTTCTGCTCCTTTTAAAACGGCTATACCGCTCTTTCTTAAAGCGGATGTAAACAGACGCGCGCCGGAAAGAGCCGGGTCAGGCAGAGACCCTTTTATAGAAAACGCTGTTTCTCCAGCCGGGATAGTACCCCTTAATATTGCCTGATACGAACCGGGAGCGCGGTAAATATAAGCCTGATCGCCGGAACCACGTGGCCCGGTGCGCAATTGATTGTCAAATTTTAATCCGGTTATCTCCGGTTCCGTGTGTAGCACCCGAACGGGGTCGCCTTTTTTATTGCCCGCTTCCAGGTAGAGGCGGTATAAATTATCGTGAATAGATAGAGCGCTAACGCCCGCTCCATAATAATTTCCAAGATCAATCCATAACCAGTTTCCGGGAATATGCGCACCGGGGAATAAGTGGTCGTCGGCAATTACGGAACCGTTAATGGTTTTGATTCCAGCTTTTTTAACCTCCTGTACCCAGCTCTGCATCAGTTTATCCAGCGTTAATGCGTCATGCACCCGGCCGGAACCGAGTGTCGGATCACCTCCGCCACGGATATAGAGATTCCCGTTTAAAACGCCATCTTTATTAATTTCTCCGCTGTAATAGAGTTTTGTTGCAAATTTAAATTCCGGACTCAATATGTCTAGCGCTGCTGCGGTGGTAAAAAGTTTCAGACAGGAAGCCGGCACCAGACTGAAATCACTATTTATATTTAGAAGCTGTTCACCTGTATCCACATATTCCGCATATAACGCCCACTGGGCATGTTTTAAAACAGGGCTTTGTTTTTGTGCGGAGACAAAATCTTCCATTGAAGTGGATGACTGACTAAAAAGCAACACAAAGCCAAGGAAAACGAACACAATCATTCTTTTGTACATAAAATACTCCGGGGAATTATTAAAAAATTATAGATTGATTATTACCACGGGTAAGCGTCATTGTACCTGTCCCCAATTGTCATGGCGAGCGAAGCGAAGCAATCCCAAAAAGGATCACCACGCTCCTCCGTCGCTCGTGAGGACAACAACAAACTGTCATTACGAGAAGCGCAGCGACGAGGTAATCCCATGATGAAACACAACCTGTCATTGCGAGAAGTGTAACGACCCTGCCCTGAGCCCGTCGGTAGACCGAGTCTAACAACGTAGTCGAAGGGGAAGCAATCTATAACCCAAAAAGGGGGCACGTCTCCCGACAAGTCGGGATCGTGATGACAATAACCGAAAGTCCTATTAAATATAATCAGAATGAGGAAAAACTACAAAGGCCAAATTCAAACAAAAAAAATAAAAGGGGAAATGTATCTTACCGCAGCAGCGTCATCTTACGTATTTGCGAAAAGGAACCGGCGTTTAAGCGGTAAAAATAGACCCCGCTCGGCAGTGAATTTCCGTCAAAAACAAGAGAGTAAATCCCGGCCTCCTGCATCCGGTTTACCAGTGTCCGCACTTTTTCTCCAAGCAGGTTATAAACCACAAGCTCCACAAAGCTGACGGCTGACAGCCGATAGTTAATAGTCGTACTCGGATTAAACGGATTGGGATAATTCTGTTCCAGCTTAAAATCATCTAAAATATTTTGCGGGGGATAGGTTAGTGAAGTCGTATTATCAAATTCAAAGGCGCCGAGGTCGATTTTGTCGCCGGGAAATGCCGTTCCCTCTGCCGGATCGCCTTTATCAATGGCCGGACTTCCTTCATTCAGATGATAATCCTGTCCCTGCGGATTGCGGAACAACGGATCACTGCCATTGGTGTCATGTGTTCCGGAAATAGTCTCATTACAGTTAAACCAGCCGTTATAATCAATGGACACCGTGCCGATAAAATCCGAAGTAGCACCTTTAAAGGAATTACTGTTATAAAAAAGATTATTCTTCATATTTATATTGGTCGCGCCGCCGCTGGCAATCCAAAACAGCGGTCCGGGAATATTGGCAAAGGTATTGCTTTTAAATGTCACATCGTTCACCCCGTCAAACTGCACGCCATAGCCGTATTTGGAACTGTCTCCGCCGTCCACATGTAAATCATGAACCACATTGAATTGAATAGTAATATTATCAACATCACCTCCCGTTATGCGCATACCGCCGTTAGATGCGTATATCTCATTATTTTCCACCAACACATCATCGGAATTTTTATTGATTTTTAAAGCCGAACCGTCGCTGTCATCGGCATCATGAAATCCGTGCATTTTATTATTACGGATGGTGCAGCCCTTTGTCCCCTTGATATCAATAGCGTTTTCACTGCCGCTGCCAAGGGTCGTGTATAAATCATTGTCTTCGATAACCGTGTCGTAATTCTGGTCTGCTTTATAAAGCTGAATACAATCACCCTTGCAATCGTAAATGGCGTTGCCCCGAATCGTATTATTATGGCCGCCGTTTAAAATAATGCCATGGGCGTCATATTGGTCGGAACGATTAAAATTGTGAATGGTACAATTTTCGATCAGCAGGAAGTTAGTGAAGTATACATCAAATCCATCCCGCTGTGCATTGCTAATTTCACAGTTGCGAAAAGTCAGATAGTCTCCCCGTGGCCGGATGACCCGCAAATCTTTGTTCTCCATATCAAAATGCAGCCCGTTAAATTCCCACCAATTGGTATATATATAAAAAGAGCCTTCCAGAATTATGTGTATCTGCTCATTTTGATATCGTATAACCACAATCGGCTCAGCTTCCGTTCCGTTTGGTTTTGAATCGCTTAGGGAAAGATTTTCGGTATAAAGTTGTGCTTCTCCGCTTTGGCTTCCTCTTACAAATAAGGTATCCCCGGCATGCAGGGCGTCCATCCCCGCTGCGATGGTCTGAAAAGGATTAGAAAAACTGCCATCTTCGCTGCCGGAATTCTGATTATCCGTGTAATAAATATTTCCCGCAAAAAGGAAGGCGCTGAAAAGAAACAAAAGTGTAACTACTTTTAACATTTTTTTTCTCCGGTCTGTATAAATTTTCTACATATTAAATTAGATTAATTCTGCCCGTTCTTTCTATGCAGGCGGACACACTATTTCATATTAAACGCATTTAATGAAAACAATTATTGTGCCAGATAATAAATATTCCCGGCGGGGATTAATTTTTCAAAAATATCATCGTTGTGGGAAATGATTAAAAAAGCGCTGCCGGAACCCCGCTTTTCCTCTAGCAAATGCAGGATTTTTTTAATACTCAAAAAATCCAGGCCATTCAGCGGTTCATCCAGAATGGTCAGTTTTGTGTTAAGCACAAGGGAACGCATAATATTAATACGCTGCTTCTGTCCGCCGCTCAGTTCCAGCAGTTTTTTCTTTAAAAAAGCGGCGTCTACTTTCTCAGCAAACACGGGATCCAGAATGGCTGCCAGTGCAGCCGGCGATAGCTTTCTTGCCAGAGGCAGCGCCGCAAAAGTCTGAAAAATATTGGCCCGTAAATTTAAACTCTCATCGGCGTGCTGGAAAACCATACTGATCTCTTTGCCCCATATCTGCTTCCGCCAAATCGAAGGCGGTGTCGATTCATTTAGCGTTTGTTCTGAAATCCGGGCGGAAAAGGTTTCTGCTTTAATCAGGCCCATCACGATTTTTGCCAGCGTCGTTTTACCCGCTCCGCTGGGCGCTTTTAAATAGGTAAAAGAGCCGGGAGCAATATTCAGATTTACCGCATCCTGATGTCGGGCGTCGTCGTAGATGTGTAAATTCTTGCCAAAGACAGAAAAGGAATGATGCATCGAAAACACGGTTTTTGGGCTTTTATTTTCCAATGCCGGTGCTGATAGCCGTTGCTCCCATTGCAAGTATTGTTCGGCGGAAAAAGCGCGCAGTGCAGTCTGTTCGGAATCTTTCCGGAAGAGTTCCTTAAATTCCATTTGTGCGGTTAATTCCCTGTGTCGTGTAAAAATTTCGTGAATAATGGAATAATCGTGGGTGATAAACAACAAGGTAAATGGTTTCTGT
>JANTFQ010000211.1 GCA_024763405.1 Calditrichaceae bacterium | reverse complement strand
GGCGCCCACATTTCGGAGGAACCGCCCAAACCCATAGCCATTGGCATTAAGCCGAAAATCGTTGTTACCGAGGTTAGAATTACCGGGCGCAGCCGCAAAGTGGAAATGGTAAAAGATGTTTACCGCATTTTGGTGCTTCATTTCGATATCCCGCCGAAAAAATTTGTATGGCGATTCGAAAATAAAGATAAAAAAATTGTGGAAAAAGAATATACACCACAAAGCTTTTTTAAGGAAGCAGTAGATGTTGACCTAAATGATTATGTAGCCCTGGTTGATTATCCCAACCATAAATACAATGAAAAATACCAAATTGATTTATGCCGGAATAT
Organism: Calditrichaceae bacterium; assembly: GCA_024763405.1. Taxonomy (GTDB): domain Bacteria; phylum Calditrichota; class Calditrichia; order Calditrichales; family Calditrichaceae; genus JANTFQ01. Next base: position 4,407 of record JANTFQ010000211.1, on the reverse strand, counting down.
GCCGGAAGCGGAAGACATGACGTTTATCAATCTCGATATTGAAAAGTTGAAAGCCTATGCGCTTAAATCATTGCAGGAGGGTGAGCCGGTTTGGTTTGCCGCCGACGCAGGATGGCAGATGGAACGGAAACTGGGTATCATGGCCGACGGTATTTACGATTATAAAGCGCTTTTTAATCTCAAAGGCGGGATGAGCAAGGCCGATATGATTAACTACAGGGTCAGCATCGCGAATCATGCGATGGTCTTTGTCGGGGCCGATGTTAAGGATAATAAAGTTATCAAATGGAAAGTGGAGAATTCCTGGGGAACGGAACATGGAAACAAGGGATACTGGTCCATGTATGATAATTGGTTTAATAAATATGTTTATGTGGCGATTATTAATAAAAAATATGTTTCTAAAAAGGACTTGAATATCCTAAAGCAAAAAGCAAAGAAAATTCCGGCCTGGGATCCGCTGCGGACTTTTTTCTAAGTAACCGAAGTTTTTCAAAACGCACCATTCCTTCTTCTGTAAAATGCAACGGGAGAAGGAATAGAGCGTTCGAATTTGTTACTTTTTTTTTACGGAGTATTGTCTCTTCAAGTTGAATAAATTAGTACTTAATTTCTTGTATTTTTGCAAAAAATTACAAATGGTAAAAAACAAATATCAAATAACTTCCAAATTCAAAATATCAATGGCTGAAAATAGGAAGCAAACCGCAGAACCATACTTTTTTAGATTTTTGATATTGAGAGTTAAGACTTATCACCAAAATTGGAGGATCAGTCTACCGACTAATTTGATATTTGGACCTTGGGTTTTGATTTTTCTTGTTCATCCAGATTAGAGTGCACTTATTTGAACGGCTGACGAATAACGGTTTTCCAGTTCTCGGGTTTCCCTTTACGAATATCGCTTAGATAAATTTCGTGGTGCAGGCCGGCTAATTGTTTTCCGGATTCACGGATAAAGTGATGGATTTTTTCAATAGTCGACCCCTCCTCAGAAAAGGGCCCGATATGCGTTATTTGTGCGGCCTGTCCTTCATCATACGGTTCATAGCGTAAAAGTTTCAAAAAATTCAGTCCCTTTTTTTGAAACGTTATTTCGCGCTGTTCCTGCACAATCGTTTCATTTACCCACTCCGGCTGGGCGATCATCAGCGTCCATTTCCAGTCGCTTTTGTCTTCCACGCTAAAGCTGCGCATATCATCCACCCACCACAATCCTTCCAACGGAAAAACCCGGTAATCCACTTCCTTGTTTTTCTTAATAAAAAATTTAATGGCGTAAGACAAGGCAAACAGCGCTTCAACCGATTTGGAAAATTGTTCTGAATTGTTGGGGTCGCCCTGACCATCAATTTTTAAAAACTGCATAGGCGGGACGGTAACCGCACTGACGGTCTTTGCGGATGGTTTGTAGAATTCTTTTAATTCTTTTGAGTAATCATACTTTTTCATTGAGCCGTCCTTTCATCATTTAATTAAATGTAAACATTTCAAGAATTGTAAAAAAGTAGTAAATTTCTTTTTAATTTGGTAAACTCGCTTCGAAGCTTAGCTAACAAAAATAATGAACAGTAATTGCAAATTAATGATTAAAAGAAGCTGTTCATTTTTGATTTGGCATTTACTTACAAGCTTCGGTCTATTGAAGCGACTACGCAGTAATTTAATTGCGGTCTATGAAATAGAGCTCTAAACTTTAATATTTAGGAACAGGAATAGGGAAATTTTTCTGTAAAACGATGCGTAGGAAAAGATGGAACTGTATCGGAGTAATCCGGGTTTTAATCAGAAAAGGATTTATATGAAATTGAAACACATTTTGTTTGTTTTAGCTATGCAGTTTTCGTTGCTTCAGGCGCAGACGCCAAGAGTGATTTATTCAGCTGATTGGGGTAAGAGACCGGAGCAGGCCGGTTTACGTACAGCCTTTGACGGACGATACGGGCCGCAGGCCTTTCGAATTAAAGGAGACAGCGTATTAATTCTGGATGAACAGAACCGGCGACTGAAAACATTTTATAGAGGTACTTTGCAGCAAACCCTAAAAATTAGTCCTGTTTCCAGAGATTTCCTGCTGACAAATAAGCAAAGCCTGACTCTGTTAACCGATAACCATATTCAGAATTTTGAAAATGGAAAACAGATTTCATCCGCAAAAATTGAAGCGGGAAAAGTTGTCCAGGCGATTCAAAAAACTCCATTTACTGCCGCGGTCCTGCATTTTTCAAACGGAGAAAACGCGGCATTGAATCCCGGAACTTTTTTGCAAAAAAGCAGCGCCTCGGTTCAGGTGTTTAAACGAAGCGCCTCGCTTGCGGAAATCCAGGCTCATTCGGCAAGGGGGCAGTCCTCTTTTACCATTGATTTTCCTGAACAGAATCTCGCTGATTTGCAATTTGCGGGGATGGATGACCGCGACCGTCTTTTTATTCATATTGATTTATTCGTTCAACAGGTACCGCTTAAGGTTAAGCGGGAAGTTAGGGTTTATGACGAAAACGGGAAACATCTGCTCACATACGGAATCCCACTCAATGATTACGCGCTCATTTTTCGTGACCTCGAAATAACGGCGGACGGAAGTCTGTACCAGATGATACAGTTACCGGAAGGGTTGAAAATTTTAAAGTGGGAATGGCCGGAGAGTACAGTGGACTTTCCGTTGGAAATGGAAACGCCGGCATATGATTGGAACAGGGAAGCGCAGCATTCTTTTTATGAACCGGAACCAACTGTTCTTCCAAAACTAGCAGATTTACCCGATGTAACACCGGAGCAGGCGCTGAGCATCGGCGATTCCTATGTACAGCTACACTGGACCTGCACCGCAGATAATTTAACCAACGGCGTCGTCACCGATCCGTATGGAAATCACGTGCAAACGCCGGACTGGCTCTACGTAGGCAATGTGCAGCGTGTGCCCTATAAATGGGGCGGATTCAATACGATTCAGGGCTATCTGGATGGAATTGCTGCCGGAAAATATGCCGGCGACAAGGCAACCGATTCTGTTTCTCCTCTCGCCGTGGGAGTGGACTGCTCCGGATTTGTTTCCCGCTGCTGGACCCTGCCCACCCATTATTCCACCCGTATGATGGATGATTATATTGCCCGCGCTTATGATAGCTGGGAACAGACGTTACCTGGCGATATTTGTCACCGTCCCGGCCACGTGCGCCTGATTGTGGGACATAATTCCGACGGTACGCTGGATATGGTGGAAGCGGCCGGATTCAACTGGCGGGTTTCGTACACCAATTACCGCTACTCATCCATTACTTCCTACACACCGCGCTACTATATCAATATGCAGGGCCGGCGCATCGCATTGGCCACCTTCAACTGGATACAAAATGATGACCACTCCCGGCTTAAATGGCGCGTGGATGATTCCGCGGCTCTGTCTGAATATCATTTATTTACCTCTGCGGACGGCAAGAACTGGAATGACGCGCAAGTTATTCCCGGTGACAGCAGCGCTTTCGAGCAGGCTTTGCCGGATACCGAGGCGGTTTACTATAGATTAAAATGTGCGGCCCCGTTCGATAATACCGTAGAAGGTTTCGTCTCGGACGGATACGGCACCTACCGTAATGACCGGCGGGAAAAAGTGCTGATTGTGGATGGCTTTGATCGCACTTCCGATGAATCCGGCAGTTGGCCCCATCTCTATCATAATTTTGCCATCACGCACGGCCGCGCTTTGCAGGCGGCGCATATTCCCTTTGAAACAGCAGCCAACGAAGCGCTGACCAGCGGCGCTGTAAAATTGGAGGATTATGCGGCGGTAGTCTGGATTCTTGGAGATGAAAGCACCGTTGATGAAACATTCAGCAGCGCGGAGCAGAATTTGGTTACACAATATCTGCAACAGGGCGGACAGCTCTTTATCAGCGGTTCGGAGATAGGCTGGGATTTGGACCACCGCGGTTCCGATGACGACAAAGCCTTTTATCATAATTTTCTTAAAGCGGCTTACGTGGAGGATGATGCTGCTTCGTATAAGGTGAACGGCAATTCCGGTACTTCTTTTTCCGGTTTGACTCTGCACTATGATGACGGTTCCCACGGGGTTTATGAAGAAGACTACCCGGATGTTATCACGCCGTCCGGCGGGAGTCAGGCGGCCTTGACTTATGCCAATGGTAAAACGGCGGCCGTTTCATTTAGCGGAATGTTTAGCGGCGGGACAAAAGAGGGACGCCTGGTTTATATGGCGTTCCCGTTCGAAACGATTTATAATGAGAGTGAACGCAATGCGCTGATGCAGCAGGTTGTGGACTTTTTTGATATCCCCGAAATTGCCGAACCGGAAATTATTCCTGAGATATTGGTGCTGTACGGTAACTATCCCAATCCTTTTAACGCACGCACCCGCATCCGTTTTTCCAGTCCCGATGTCGGACA
>JANTFQ010000210.1 GCA_024763405.1 Calditrichaceae bacterium | reverse complement strand
AAACCAAACATCAGATAGAGCCGAAAAACATCGCCGCCGTATTTTTCCAAATAAATTTCGGGATTGACTACATTGCCCTTCGATTTGGACATGCGCATTCCGTCCGGCCCCATAATTACACCCTGGTGCACAAGGCTGGTAAAAGGTTCCTCAAAGGAAATAAAGCCCATATCCTTTAAGGCGCGCGTTACAAACCGGGAATAAAGCAAATGCATCGTAGCATGCTCGGCGCCGCCAACATATTTATCAACGGGAAGTATTTTGTTAATCAGCTCTTTATCCCAGGGTGCTTCGGCATTTGAGGCATCCGGATAACGCAAAAAATACCAGGATGAACAAACAAACGTGTCCATTGTATCCACCTCACGCCGGGCTGGTTTTCCGCATTTGGGACAGACGGTGTTAACAAATTCCGCGCTTGTTGCCAAAGGCGAAGTGCCTTTTGGCGTAAAATCAACATCAGTCGGTAACGCTACGGGTAAATCTTTTTCCGGAACCGGTACTTCTCCGCAGGAATCGCAGTAAATAATGGGAATGGGCGCGCCCCATAAACGCTGACGGCTTACCAGCCAGTCCCTTAATTTATATTGCGTCGTCCACTGGGCTTTGGAAATTTTGGCAAGATCATCCCCAATTTTTTGCGCACCCTCTTTTGAAGTCAATCCGTCATATTTACCGGAATTGATCATCGTTCCGTGTTCCGTAAACGCTTCGGCTAAGCTATTTTCAACAGCTGTGTCTTTTTCAAGTATTACTTTAACTATTGGCAGGTTAAATTTTTGAGCAAATTCAAAATCCCGGGTATCGTGAGCGGGTACGGCCATCACCGCACCGGTTCCATACGTACTGAGTACATAGTCAGAAATCCAGACGGGTACTTTTTTATTATTTACGGGATTAACGGCGAAAGAGCCTGTAAAAACACCGCTTTTTTCTTTTGTGACGGCGAGCCGGTCTATTTCAGATGTTTTTGCCGCCTGGGTACAGTAATCGTCTACTTCTTTTTTATGGTCCGCTGTGGTTAGTTCGGAAACCAATGCGTGTTCCGGGGCAAGTACTACATAAGTAACGCCAAACAAAGTATCCGGGCGGGTTGTGAACACCTCAATGTTTTTATCGCTATGGCTTTCCAGATCAAAGGTAATTTTTAACCCCTGGCTCTTCCCTATCCAGTGACGCTGCATGGCTTTTGTCTTTTCCGGCCAATCGAGGGTTTCCAGGCCCTGCAAAAGATCTTCGGCATAATCGGTGATTTTAAAAAACCATTGAGTGAGATTCTTTTTTACAACCTCTGTGCCGCAGCGCTCACACTTCCCATCATGCACCTGCTCGTTGGCCAATACGGTTTGATCATGCGGGCACCAGTTAACCGGTGCATTTGCGCGGTAAGCCAGACCCTTTTCGTACAGTTTGAGAAAGAGCCACTGCGTCCATTTATAATAATCGGGATGACTGGTAACCACTTCATAATCCCAGTCGTACATAGCGCCGATGGCTTTAAGCTGACTGCGGATATAACGTATATTATTGTCGGTTGTTTCCTGCGGGTGGACGCCGGTTTTAACGGCATAGTTTTCTGCGGGCAGGCCGAAGGAATCGAACCCCATCGGTTCAAACACATTATAACCCTGCATACGTCTAAAACGTGCCCAGCTATCGGTTGGCGCATAGTTGAACCAATGCCCGAGATGCAGTTTATCGGAAGAAGGATAGCTGAACATCACCAGAGTATAGCATTTTTCTTTTTCACTGGAAAAATCGACTTTATTGATCTGATTCTCTTCCCAGAATTTTTTCCATTTATCTTCGATTTTGTGATAGGCAATTGCCATAACAAGCTCCGTTAAAATATAAAGGGGAAAAAGAAGTCGGGGCGAGAGGATTTGAACCTCCGACCTTACCGTCCCGAACGGTACGCGCTGCCAGGCTGCGCTACGCCCCGAGCTTTTGAAGACGCTGAATCTAAGTAATAATCATAAATGTGTCAAATTTATAATCGAAATTTGGAATGCCAAACGTTTATTTTGGAATACGTATTTGCATTGATGAAAAAAAGTTATCTGTATCGAATTAAGATTCATCTGAATTGACAGAGTTAATTTTCTCCCAGTAATGTAAAATCCTTTACAGAACATGCTGAATCAGATAAAAACCACCGATTAGAAGCACCACAAACGCCAGGCTTAGCCAACCGAGATATTTATTGATAAAGGCGTTAATGGGTTCACCAAATTTCCACAACAACCACGCAACTAAGTAAAAGCGGGCGGCCCGGCTTATGGTGGAGGCCACGATGAAAACAGGAAAATTTATATTAAAAGCGCCGGCCGAAATAGTGATTACTTTATAGGGAATCGGGGTAAATCCGGCCGTAAAGACGACCCAGAAATTCCACTGCTCATAGAGGTGCTGAATATCTACAAATTGTTCCGTTGTAAATCCGGGAATATTATTGAAAAAGAATTGTGCAGAGGCCGAATAGACGCCTGGTTCCTGCCACCAAAGCCAGTGCCCGATACCGTAGCCCAGCATTCCGCCAATGACCGAACCGATAGAAGCATAAAGGGCAAATTTAAATGCTTTTGTCCGGGCCCCGAGCACCATGGCAATTAAAAAAGCGTCCGGAGGAATGGGAAAAAAGGAAGATTCCGCCATCGCCCAAAAAAATAATACAATTAATCCGTATGGCGTTTCGGCCCAATGCAGCAGCCATTTATAGACTTTATCTAACATGGAAGATATTGACACTACCAGCCCTCCCTTCCCTGCAAAGGAACAAATTTTAAATTTTCAAGCTCCATCTTTTTGATACCCTCTTTCTCTTTTAAATACAATGTTAAAACCTGTTCTTCCCTTTTACCGACGGGAATAATAAGTTTGCCGTGTTCTTTTAATTGCTGCAGCAGAGCCTCCGGAACAACCGGCGCACCAGCTGTTACGATAATAGAATCAAATGGTGCATAATGCTGCCAGCCCATTGTTCCGTCCCCGGTTCGTGTTACATAATGATATTTAAACGCAGATAATTTATCCGCGGCAAATTTTGCCAGCGCCGGTACTTTTTCCACCGTAAAAACCTGCGCGCCCATTTCGCATAATACTGCAGCCTGGTATCCGGAACCGGTTCCGATTTCCAGAATACGCTGGCCTTTTTGCACATCCAAAGCCTGAGACATTACCGCAACCGTGTATGGATGGGAAATCGTTTGCTCAAATCCAATGGGCAGCGCTTTTTCATCATAGGCCTGAAATTCAAGACCGGGGGGAACAAAATGATGCCGGGGAACGGTCTCCATTGCCGCTAAAACAGCGTTGCTTGTAATTCCTGCGGCCCGCAGCCGCTCGATCATTGCTTTTCGTCTTGCTGTTTCGATCATTTAAACAAACTCCTTTATAAACAGCCGGATAAACCGAAAGGTGTCTCCTAAATGGTTGATGTTTGATTCTTCCTGATTATAAATAGTCGGAATTTGAACAAAGGAAATAGGGAATCCTTTTTTAGCCGCCTCGATAATAAATTCGCTTTCTAACTGAAAGCCATTTTCTTTTAGTTTGATAGCCTGCAGCACTCGCCGATGAATAAGCCGAAAGCCACATTGGCTGTCTTTAATTTTCTGCTTTGTAAGCATCGAAAGCAGCGCCGAGGTGGTACGGTTGGAAAGGACACGTAAAAACGGCATTTCATCCCACTTCATAGATCGGCTTCCAATTATAATAGAAGAGGAATCTCTTTCTACTGCCAGTAGAAAATCAGGAATAGAAGAAATCGGATGCTGCAGATCGGCGTCTAAGCAAAGCAGATACGAACAGGAACTATTTTTAAGAAAATACTCAAATCCGGTACGCAGGCTAAATCCCTTTCCCCTGTTTCGCTCATTCCGCAGAACAAAGGCGTTTCCGTTTCGCGCGATTGCGGCCGTTGCATCTGTAGAACCATCATCGACTACCATTATATTTTGCGGAGGATTTTTTAAAAGATGCGCTTCCTCTAAAAGTTTACCAATACTGGCAGCAGAATTATAAGCAGGAATCAGGATTTCATATTTAAACATAATCTCTACAGGTTTTACATGTCTGCACTGAGTCAATAAAAAAAGGGATTGATTTTGCTCAATCCCTTTTAACTGTCGGAGCGACTGGATTTGAACCAGCGACCCCTTGAACCCCATTCAAGTGCGCTTCCGGACTGCGCCACGCTCCGAACATCTTTGAATTTAAATAACAATTTGATTCAATGCAACAGAATTGCTTTGAACTTATTCTATAAAGAATGGTATTACTTAAAATGTTTAATGACAGCAAGGATTCGAAATGACAAAACTTTTTTTTGACAGACTCGACGGTGAACCGATACAGAGTTTAAATAATACAGGTAAACTATGTTAAATTGAAGAGCCCGGAACGAAACATCCCGGGCTCTTAATAACTGTTTAAACCGATTTATGTATCAATATTTACTGAATCGCCCGTATGGCCTGATCAATTTTAGTCACCACATCGGATATGCTTAATGAAGAAGCCTGCACATTTAAATCCATCAGGTAAATATCAAAATCCCCTCCCCTATTGGAATGGAACAGCACTTTTTGACCGTCCGGAGAAAACACAGGATTTAAATCATCCGCGGCATTAGAGGTGAGCCGCTGCTGGGCGGAGCCGTCTGCATTCATCATATACAATTCATAATTGCCGTCGCGATTGGAAAAAAAGACAATTTTATCACCATTTGGCGAAACATCCGGACC
>JANTFQ010000209.1 GCA_024763405.1 Calditrichaceae bacterium | reverse complement strand
GCATATTCTTTGCCTAAATCATAATCCACCCATACCCCTCGATCCTGAGCTTGTGTTTGTACAAAAGCCAATAACACAAACAAAATAAAAGAACGCATACTTAGCCTCGTTTGCTGATTTTACATATTTTTAAGAAAACCTGCTTTTGTGTTAAAAATAGAAAGCGGTGCGAGAACGATTCCGGAGGTAACAGAATACTGAAAAAAATCAGATGATTAGGTGGTACCGTTTTAGGTGCAGTTCAATGTACGGAAGATAAAGACTGATATGAAAAAAATACAGTGATTTTTATCAATTTTTTTAATAAACGGCGGGGAAGCAAAACGCTTTTAAACTACAAAGCGATATGGGCTAACGGATTAATAACATTTTGCGGGTCTGTGTAAAGCCATTATCCGCAGTCAGTTTATACGCATACACACCGCTTGTTAATCCCGCGGCATTTAAATTAACCGAATGCTTCCCGGCGGCCTGCTGCCCGTTTACCAGCATGGCCACCTTCTGCCCCAATAAATTATAAACCGCAAGCTGTACATCGCTGACGGCTGCCAGCTGATAGCTGATAACTGTCGTCGGGTTAAACGGATTGGGATAATTTTGATTGAGAGCAAACGCAGCCGGTACGCCTGTATTTTCGCCGGAAAGTGCCGAGGGTGAATCGTCGTAAGCCAAAATTTCGATTTCATCCAGATACCAGCCGTCACGTACTTCGGCCTGGTCGCTGCTTAAATCAAAACGCAGATAAAAGGAAGTGGCTCCCGCATTTCCGGTAATATCAAACTGCTCATCCACCCAATCGGCCTGAAGTCCGTCGTAGCCATATTCACCGGTACTCTGCTCGCCTTTCCCACTGCCCTGTGTCGTATATTTGCCCTGAATGGTTGTCCAGCTGCTTCCATTAACCGAAGTCTGTACTTTGGCAAAATCCCACTCGGCTTCGATATCCCAGTGTGTCTTAAATTTCAGTAAAATTTTTGCGGCAGACGGTAATTCCAGAGGGTTGATTAAGGTTAACCGGTTTGTTTTATTATCGCTGTAATTTCCGGCCGGGCTATCCGTGAAGGAATAATTGCCGCTATAAACAGATGTGTTTGTTACATTCCAGCTAAGACCGCGGTCCCAGTTTCCGGTACCATTTTCCGCATTATCAGTAAAAATCGTCTGTGGTGTACCAATAATAATTCCCTCAATGCTATAATCGGTTTCCAGGCCATCATCCGAAATGGTAAGCGTCAAGGAGGGTTCGTACCCTGCAGGAGTATTTTGAGCAACGGAAAAAGCAAAGGAGGAAGAGTGCAGGGTCTGCTGCGAAGCAATATCCACGGGAGCACTGGACTCTGTTGTAATAATGGAAATATACTGATCCGCACTCGAAAGAGTGAGTGTAACATTCTTCGAAGTACCCTGTCCGGCGTTTAATATATCAAATGTTAACGCGGCTTCTTCTCCGGCATCCACATAACCGTTTAAATCGCCCTTATCCTCTAACGTATATCCTTTATATTTTGCATACCCGCCGGCAGCTCTCGCCAGCACTAAATCCGGATAGACATTTTCTTCGGCCAGAGGAATGATGCGGTCTTCGGGCGGCCAAAAACCATCGGCATCGGTTCCGATTTCCGGCGTGAAGGCAAATATTTTATTTTTCGTTCCCTGCTCTCCGTACATCCAGTCATCCGAATCGCCGTTTACCAGGTAGCCAACCGTATTGTTTCCGGTGCCATACGTATAGTTATTAAATTGCGTCATATCGGCACCGTATTCATTATAGATAGTCGAATCCGGTGTTAAAAAATCGCCAATATACCCCCAGGGTATAATGAGCAGATTCGAATATGTATGGTAATTAAAGGCCATAATAAAATGACGCTGGTTGCAGAAATCACGCATAATTTGTGTTTCCGGCTCGGAAAAGGCATAGGGTCCACGATAGGTATCGCTGGAAGAAGTTGGACTGGAGCCGACATCATCATAACCCCATTCATAACCGTAGTTTCGATTCAGATCGACACCCCAGCTTCCGTCTCCATTGTTTCGCCGGTTTTTACGCCACATTCCGCCTCCGTCTGGATCGGTTTGTTCGTTGTATAAATAGCCGTCCGGATTGACTACCGGAATGAAATAGAGTTCGCGGTTATCGAGCAGGTATGTAATTTCCGGATCGCTGCCGTATTGTTCTAAAATATGATCCATAAAATAGAGCAGGGCCATAATACTTTCCGGTTCACGGGCATGGTGCAGAGCGGTATATAAAACTTCCGGTTCATCTTCATCCACCGTGGGATTAACCGAAATTTTTACCATCCACAAATTATTACCGTTTTCAGTTATACCGAGCGATTGTTTTTGCGTAATTAAATTGGGATACATCAGGAACATGGAATCGAGCTCGCTTACTACTTCATCAAAGGTGCAATAACCGCCCATGCTGCCATATTCAAATCCCGTTGGAACGGTTTCGGTTTTTTGCATTTCAACAGAAGAAGAACGCTTAAGGTAATCCGCTTTCATATCCGGTACTAATATTTTATAGGAAAAACGGCTGCTCTTCAGAATTTTTAATTCAGAAGAATTCAGCACAACATTATAAAAATATCCTCCCGCTGGATTTTTTTCGAAACTGCCGTGATCAAACTGCAGACCGGCTTTGGCAAGTTCCCGTAATTCCAGGCGGGATTGTAATTGAATCTGCACTTTACTGTATTTCTCGGCCTGTGCCGGAAGCGCGGTCAGGATGGAAGAAAATAAAATGGTAAATAAAACAATTTTTAGAGAAAAAATGTTTTTCAGGAACATAATTTTACCCGGGTTAATTTGAAAATACAATTTTACAACAATGTACAAAGGCATTCAACTGTTTTTCTGTACTCTGTCATAAAACTTAATACAGATAAAAAACGCCGGAAGCAATAATCTGCGCCCGGCGTAAAATACAAAATGCGATTATGTCCTTTACTCAGCAAAATTTTGAAGCTTGTCATTCAACTCACTCCCTACTAAGAACAATTGCACTATTGGCAGCCATTAGGTCCCCCTCTCTTTTTAAAAGAGAGGGGGATTCAGGGGGTGAGTCGTTTTTTAAAGCATATTTCCTCAATAATTTATTTTTCTTAAAGATAGACAAGTAATTGCTGAGCTATAGTACCAATTATTAAAAAATACCATAACAATCAGCGCATTAAAATCATTTTTCGGGTTTGTGCAAACCCATTATCCGTTGTTAGTTTATACACATATACACCGCTTGCCAACCCGGCCGCATTTAAAACTACCGAATGTTTCCCGGCATCCTGCCGTCCGTTTACCAGGGTGCGCACCTTCTGCCCCAACATATTAAAAACGGATAATTCCACCTGGCCGCCAGCCGACAGCTGATACCTGATAGCGGTTGCCGGATTAAATGGATTGGGATAGTTCTGGTCAAGATTAAACTGATTTACGGTTAATCCATCCCCTTTATCCAGCGCACTCGGACTGGCAATTATATCGATAGAATTTTTAGCGTTTACCCGTCCAATTCCCATTTTACCTTGATTTTGGGAATCCAGATTGCTTTCAATATTATCGGCACCATTAAAAAGAGCTGATTTAATATCCGGCGCTTTTAACTGGGGATCATAAGACCAGACTAATGCGGTTACGCCGGCTGTAATCGGGGTGGCCATAGAAGTACCGCTCATCACTTCATAGTCATCCACATCTGGATTGTTGTGATCGTGATGCGTACTGTAAATATTATTTCCAGGAGCGCTGATATCCACCCATGTACCGTAGGTTGAAAAACTGGCCTTGGTATCGTTTTCATTCGTTGCCGCCACGGCAATTACATCGCTGCGGTCCGATAAATAATCAGACGCTTCGTTATCATCATTTCCTGCCGCTTTGAATATAAAACCCTGTATATCTTCACCCGGAGCTGGCTCCGTAGTGTGTCCGTAAATAAAATAGTTAACCGCTTCTCTTAAAGCCGTGGTTTCGGAGGAGCCCCAGCTGCAGGACGCAATTCGGGCGCCGTTATCCCGGGCATACACAAAAGCATTGGCGGCAAAACCCATATCGACATAACCTGATTCCAAAATGAAAAACTTATCATCCCAGCCGATTCGCAGCGACATTATCTTAACTCCGTTTCCGTAACCGTTGGCATCTTCGCCCCAGCCGCCGCCGGCCGATCCGCCGCCTTCTCCATTATTGTTAATGGCGCCGACATTACCCGCACAATGCGTACCGTGCCCGTTATAATCCCGGGGATCGTTATCTTCCACATCATAGTCTTCACCGTCCCAGGAATAACTTTGGGGATTATTTGTTACAAAATCCCAGCCTACCCAATCATCATTATATCCGTTTCCATCTTCGTCAACCGTTCCGGATGTGTCGGCTAATTCATTTGTATTAATCCAGATATTCCCATGAATGGAATTACGATCCGTATTGTCGGCCAGGGCGCCGGCTAAATCTTTATGCCACCAGCGCACACCGGTATCCATAACCGCCACAATAATTTCGGGATTTCCGGTTTCAATGTCCCAGGCTTCAGGTGCGTCAACATCCGCATCATTCGATTGAGTTAAATGCCATTGTGAAGACAACCCGGGGTCGTTTGATGTTTGATATATTCGATGGATGGGAATGGGCTCAGCAATGAGAACCGAACTAAGCGTTGTATAGACATTCGCTATTTCCGTTACATCAACAGGATTCGAAAACTCAATTTGCAGCCACTGGTCCAAGGCCGAATTATG
>JANTFQ010000208.1 GCA_024763405.1 Calditrichaceae bacterium | reverse complement strand
ATGGCTGCGGAATGACTGATGAAATCCGGCAAAAAATATTTGAGCCTTTTTATTCAACAAAGGGTAAAAAGGGAACCGGAATGGGCATGCCGATAACCTACAATATTGTCAAAAACCTAAAGGGCGAAATTTCCGTTTCATCGGAGCTGGCTGTGGGGACTACCTTTACCATCTCATTCCCTGTTATAAAAACAGACACGGAGAAGGAAACAGAGAAATTCACTTCCTAGTTTAATTCCATAAAACTTTTACGATTGCTTTTAACACAACCACGAAAATAGTAAAGCGCCTAAACATAAAGTCGTTCTTTATGCGCTTCCTGGTTTTACATATTTATTGTGTTTTTTCACCCTGAAGGGCAGGAAGGATATGAAGGTTTTCGAGTCTGTCGTTTAAAGGACGCGGTAAACCACAAACCGGCGATTAGTTCTTCGGAATAAATTCCGCATCGCCATGACCAGGTCGCCTTGTCACTGATGGCTTTATATACTGCAATTAAATCTTTAACGATTTAATTGGATAAAAGATTGAAATTCTGCAGCGCCATGGAGGCAATTTTCTCGCCAATGCTAATAGAGGCAGTAGCAGCCGGTGACGGCGCATTGAGCACATGAATCATCCGCTCGGCTTCTACAATTTTAAAATCATCTACCAAAGCGCCATTGGCTTCCAATGCCTGTGCACGCACGCCGGCACCGCCGGGGATTATATCTTTGCTTTCGATTTCGGGAATCAGTTTCTGCATGGCCCGGACAAAGGCCTGCTTATTGTAGGACCGGTAAAATTCCCCCAAACCCATTTTCATATATTTTGCGCCAAGACGTAAAAACCCTGAATAGGTAAACGTCTCCAACGTGTCCTTCAGGGAAAAACTGGTTTTCTGATACCCTTCCCGTTTAAAGGACAGCACCGCATTGGGGCCGGCTTCACGGCCGCCATTGATCATACGTGTAAAATGTACACCAAGAAAGGGGAAGGCCGGATCCGGAACGGGGTAAATGAGATTATTTACCAGATGATGTTTATCCGGCTTAATTTCATAATATTCACCCCGGAATGGAATAATGCGCACACCCGGATCTACCCCGCAGCTCCGGGCAATCCGGTCCGATTGTAAGCCCCCGCAGTTAATCAAATGTTTGGTATGAACGGGATTTTGATTTGTTTCCAAAATCAAATCGCTTCCGTTTTTATTCATCCCTTTAAACTTCGTATTCAGAAAGATATCGGCACCGCTGTCTCTGATAAGCCGGGCAAAGGTTTCGGAAACCTGTTTGTAATCCACGATTCCCGTTTCCGGAATATAAAGACCAGCCACACCATGCACATGCGGTTCATATTCTTTTAGCTGTTGAGCATTTAATTCCTTAATACCGATTAAATTATTTTCATCACCGCGTCTTTTTAGCTCTGCCAGTCCGGGTAATTCTTTTTCGTGTACCGCGACCACTATTTTCCCGCACTGATCAAAAGCAATTTCATGCTCTTTACAGAAACGGTACATGGCTTCGCGGCCCTCTACACAATTTTTAGCCTTCAGGGAACCGGGTTTATAATACAGACCGGAATGGATGACGCCGCTGTTGTTCCCTGTTTGGTGTGCCGCCACTTCGGCCTCCGCTTCGATAAGCGCCAGGCGCAGCCCTTTTTGTTTAGACAAGGCCAGGGCAGAAGCCAGCCCTACAATGCCACCGCCGATAATGGCAATATCGTATGTTTTCATAATCTTCTTTTGTCTCTTGCGGGTTTAGTGTTTGTACTGTTTCTTTTTCCGGGACACTTTGTAATATGTTTTCAGGGGCATCTCTTCAATCTCATCATCTTTGTAACGCAGAAAAACCAGATCTTTGAATATATCAATTTTATCTACAACCGCCCTGCCCCGTGAAGTCGTTATTTCACTATTCAGCGGAGGAAAGTTTTTTGATGCAGCATCATAAAATTTTTTCTCAAATACAAGGCAGCATTTCAGTCGACCGCAGACACCGGTTAATTTTGAGGGATTGAGCGGCAAATGCTGTTCCTTGGCGTACTGCGTGGTAACGGGGGCAAATGTTTTCATAAAGGTCGAGCAGCATATCGTTTCACCGCAAACCCCCAAACCGCCGAGCCGCCGTGCTTCATCCCGCACTCCAATCTGACGAAGTTCAATTCGGGTTCGATATTTGGAAGCTAAATCTTTTACCAGCTCACGGAAATCAACTCTTTTCTCACTGGTAAAATAGAAGGTGAGTTTATTTTGATCATACTGATATTCGGCATCCACCAATTTCATGTTCAGCTTATGCTGTTTTATCTTCTCCCGGGCAATTATAAAAGCCTGCACTTCTTTTTCCCGGTTGTTCCGCAATTTCTCCAAATCCTCGTCTACGGCTTTGCGGATGAGGTTCCGTGGTTCCCCTTTTATTTCGGAGAGCACCACCAATCGGCCCAACTTGTTAACCGTGCCAAGATCGATACCTTTATCGGCTTCGACAATTACATAATCGCCGGGTTTTACTTTTATCTCTTTGGGATTAAAGAAGTGAACTTTCTTATTCCCTTTAAAGGAAACTTCCAGAATTTCCGGGGTCATACAGCCTCCCTGATTGGCGCTTTTTGAGTCAGAATTCGTTTCATCTCAACGGCCAGATTGGTAAGCGTCAATGCCGGATTGCTGTTCATTCCGATATGCATATACGCCTGTTCTACCAATCCAATGATTTTTTCCATTTCAATATGCCGGTAGTAGTCGGCAAATTTTTTAATTTTTTCTTCAAAGTCCAGGTTGACAAAATCTCCGCTATTTCCGAGGATTGCATAATGCAGGCTGTCCCGAAACCAGAGAATGACCAGATTTAAAAATTCTAAAACCGCGTTTTTATCCCGTTTCCGGGTCAGGGTTTCGATTACCTGTGAGACGGAAAAATAATTCGCGGCAGCGGCAGCTTTTATGTAATCATACACAAGCTGGCGCAGGGTTTCATTTTCCGAATGCATCAGGCGGTATATTTTTTTTATATTACGCTGACTAATCCGGATTAGGGATGCCGTATCGGCACTCTTTTCGCCATAGTGTTCCAGAATGTGTTCAATTTCGATATCGCTAAATTCAGGGAAATAGACCAACTGGCAGCGTGAACGAATGGTTTCCAGCAGGTTGTAAACCGCATCGGTAATCAGAATGATGTATAAATTTTCCGGAGGTTCTTCCAAAAGTTTTAAAAAAGAATTCACCGCTTCGCGGGATAAATACTCCGCGCCGTTGATGATAAAAACCCGGCTTCCCGTCTCAAAGGATGCGTATTTTGCTTCGTTTTTCAGCGTTCGAATGGTTTCGATTGAAATTGATTTATGGCCGCTTATGTCAACGGGCAGATACGGATTTTTTGCTTTTGTTTTAATAATTTCGGCCTGTTGTTCCGGAGAAACCTGTTTAGACAGCGGGAAGAGGTATTTAACATCGGGATGGCTTAGCGAATTTATTTTAACACAGGAGGGGCAACTGCCGCAGGGTTTATCGCCTTCGGCGGTACAGTTTAGCGCTTTCGCCAGCTCAAAGGCAAAAGCTTCTTTACCGCGTCCTTCCGCACCGTAAAAAATATAGGCGTGGGCCAGATTACCGCTCTCTATGCTGTGCGTAAAAAAATCTTTTACACGCGGCTGTATTGTTTGTTGTTTAAAATATGGCATCTATTAAAATGGAAACTGGTTTATGTCTGAATTGAAAGATAATATAGTTAAATTTTAGGAATGAAAAAAGAATTATATATCTTGAAACAGAAATGGTTTGTTGCGTTTACGAAATCCCGCCACCGGAGCCTTTTAACCATTCCGCCTTTTCCGTTATACCGATGTTCCAAATTGCAAATCGATTGCTGACGGGTATATAAAACGGGGAATAAAACTATTCTTCGTCGGGATAGCGCTCACGGACGGAACGAATCACATCGATGATTTCAAAGAAAATCTCAACGAGTTCGGGGTCAAACTGCCCGCCGCTTTCTTCCCTGATAATATTTAAAACTTTCTCTTCGTCCCAGGCGTCTTTATAAACACGGTGGGAACTTAGAGCGTCATACACATCCGCAAGAGAAACGATTCGGCCGAACAGGGGAATTTCTTCTCCTTTTTTGCCCAGGGCCTTTCCCTGATCATCCGTCTTTCCTTCCAGAGGTTCCCCGGTCTTAACATCAATTTGGCCGGGATAGCCTTTCCCGTCCCAGCGCTCATGATGATTTAAAGCAACCAGCGCGGAAAACTCATCAAATTCCGATCGGGCATCCGCAAAGAGACGTGCCCCTAAAACGGAATGTTGTTTCATTATTTCATATTCTTCCGGAGTAAAGCGCCCCGGTTTTTTAAGAATTACATCCGAAATTGCCACCTTTCCCACATCATGCAGCATGGCCGCTAAGCGGAATTTATCACGCAGGGCATCTATCTCTTTCTGAGGAATTCCTTTACGCTGTGCATAGGCTTCGTACAATTCTACCGCGTAGGTAGCCACCCGGTTTACATGCGGACCGGTTTCTTTTGGGTCCCGTAATTCTGCCATACTGATCATCCGCATAATGGTCGTCCGGGTCATCTGGGCACGCTCAATGGCATTTGCCGCATACATGGATAAATGCTGGACGATGGGTTCGTCGTCCTCGCGAAAGGGAATCGTGTTACCTTTTTCATCTAAGGCATTTATAAGCTGCAATACTCCGATAATTTGCTTGCGCGTGTTTTTCATCGGCAGGGTTAACATCGATTGTGTATGATA
>JANTFQ010000207.1 GCA_024763405.1 Calditrichaceae bacterium | reverse complement strand
GCCACCTTTACACAGATGAAAATGTTTTTAACCCGTCTGGGACGCAACTCCCGGGCTGTCATCACCGGGGACATTACGCAAATCGATCTTCCTTCTGTAAAACAATCGGGCTTAATCAGCAGCTTAAATCTTTTAACAGGCATTAAAGGAATCGAGTTTGTTCATCTTAAAAAAGAAGATGTGGTGCGTCATGCTTTAGTAAAAGAGATTATTGACGCCTACGAGCGTTGGGATGAAGGGGCAAAAGAAGAACAAACTCCTGCCGGTGCCGGTTGAATTGAATAATAAAAATAGCTACATTTCATTTCTGTTTAAAGCAATTGTTTAGTAGCTGAGAGGGATGCAATGAAAGAAATCAGAGAAGTTGTAATTGTCAGCGCTGCACGGACTGCCATCGGTTCATTTAATGGCGCTTTAAAAAATATTCCTGCTGTAAAACTGGGAAGTATTGCCATCGAAGAAGCTATCCGCAGGGCCGGAATTGAAAAAGAGTTAATTGATGAAGTGATTATGGGAAATGTTTTGCCTGCCAATGAAGGACAGGCGCCTGCCCGCCAGGCTGCATTGGGCGCAGGACTGAATAAATCCGTTGAATGTTTGACCATCAATAAAGTGTGCGGCTCCGGATTAAAAGCCGTAATGCTGGCCGCTCAGGCAATTATGGTTGGCGACGCCGATGTAATCGCCGCAGGCGGAATGGAAAACATGTCTCAGGTACCGTATTATCTGCCATCGAACCGTTGGGGTTCCAAGATGGGCAATACGGAAATTATCGACGGTATGGTAAAGGACGGGCTTTGGGATGTGTATAACGATTTCCATATGGGAAATGCAGCCGAGCTTTGTGCCGAAGAATGCCACCTGTCCCGTGAAGATCAGGATCAATTTTCCATCAATAGTTATAAGCGCGCAATCAAAGCACAGGAAGAGGGTTCCTTTAAAGATGAAATAGTACCTGTTGAAATACCTCAACGTAAGAAAGACCCGCTTATTTTTGACACCGATGAAGAACCGTCAAAAGTAAAGTTTGATAAAATTCCGAATTTACGTTCCCCTTTTAAAAAGGATGGCTCCGTCACCGCGGCCAATTCTTCTTCCATCAATGATGGCGCAGCCGCCGTGATTGTGATGGCCAAAGAAAAAGCCGACGAATTGGGATTGCAGGGTTTGTACCGAATTGTTGCCCAGGCTTCGGCAGCAAAAGCACCGGAAAAATTTACCACGGCTCCTGCAGATTCGATTCAGAAAGCCTTAAAAAAAGCGAAACTTAACACCTCGGATATCGATTTGTTTGAAATAAATGAAGCCTTTGCGGTTGTTTCACTCATTAATAATAAATTATTGGAATTACCGGAAGAAAAGGTCAATATCCACGGCGGCGCGGTTGCTCTGGGACATCCAATCGGCGCCAGCGGAGCACGTATTTTGACCACACTGCTTTATGCCCTTAAAAATACAGGTAAGAAACGCGGTCTCGCCTCTCTTTGTATCGGCGGTGGCGAGGCTTCGACCCTTATCGTTGAAAAAGTGTAGGAGTTGAAAATGAAAATTAGTGTTATTGGCAGCGGAACAATGGGAAATGGAATTGCCCACGTATTCGCACAATTTGGCTTTGATGTAACGGTAATCGATTTAAACGATGAAATTCTTGCGGCTGCCTTAGGCAAAATAGAAAAAAATATGGGGCGCCAGCTCAAAAAAGAAATTATTACGGAACAGCAAATGAAAGACGCTCTGGGCCGTATCTCATTGTCTACCGATATGAAATCCGCGGCTGATTCGGCGCTCGTGGTGGAAGCTGCGTCTGAAAATAAACAGATCAAAGAAAAGATTTTTAAAGATTTGGATACACTTTGCGCACCGGATACTATTTTGGCAAGCAACACCTCTTCCATTTCCATCACCAGCCTTGGTGCCGTTACCAACCGGCCAGGTAAGGTAATCGGGATGCATTTTATGAATCCGGTGCCGATGATGGAATTGGTGGAAATTATCCGCGGTCTGGCGACATCGGATGAAACGTATAAAGCGGTTAAGGAAATGACCGAAACCCTTCAAAAAACGCCGGTGGAAGTAAATGATTTTCCGGGATTTATTTCAAACCGTATTTTAATGCCCATGATAAATGAAGCAATTTTTACGGTTATGGAAGGCGTTGCTGATGTGGAAGCCGTTGATGCTGTGATGAAACTGGGAATGAATCATCCTATGGGACCGTTAACCTTAGCAGATTTTATTGGGCTGGATGTTTGTCTGGATATTATGAATGTGCTCTATGATGGTTTGGGTGATCCGAAATACAGAGCCTGCCCGTTGTTGAAAAAAATGGTGGCGGCAGGACATTTGGGGAGAAAGAGTAAAAAAGGTTTTTATACCTACGATTAAATTATGAAAAGAAGAACAGAACGCCAATTTGCGCTTCAGTCGCTTTACAGCCTGGAGTACAACAGTATACAGATTTCGGAACTGTTGGAACGTTTAGATGATCCGAATAAAAAATCAGCGAGTACATTTTCTCTAAAACTGATAGAAGAATGTTCACGGCGAAAGGACGAGCTGGATGAGTTGATAAAGCCCTATCTGAAGAACTGGGAGTTCAGCCGGGTAGCGATGATTGATAAAATCCTGCTGCGAATGGCGGTGGCGGAATTTTTATATTTCGAGACGGTACCGCCGGAAGCAACGATGAATGAAGTGATTGAGATTAGTAAAGATTTTAGCACCGAACGCAGCGGGAAATTTATTAATGGCGTTCTGGATTCTATTTTAAAAAAATTACGCAAAGAAAAAAAACTTAAAAAGACGGGAAGAGGCTCTTTCCCCGCCGGGTCTATATAGCCAATGACAGCAGCTATAATTTCGGATATTCATGCAAATCTCGAGGCACTTAAAACGGTTCTGAAATCGATTGAGCAATATGGTGTCGATACGATTTATTGCCTTGGTGATATTGTGGGATATGGCCCGAATCCAAATGAATGCATCGAGTTGGTGCGTGATAAATGCGATCATGTATTAATTGGTAATCATGATTATGCAGCTATCGGGAAAACAAATATTGAATATTTTAATCAATATGCAAAGGCGGCTGCGTATTGGACGCGGGAGCATTTAACACCCGGGAATAAGGACTATCTGGCTTCTTTACCCTTTACACATCAGAATGATGAAATGCTGATGGTTCATGCGTCTCCGACAAATCCGGCGCACTGGTACTATGTTCTAAATCCGTATGACGCGCAGATCGAAATGCAGGCATTTAATCAGCCTTTATGTTTTATCGGTCATTCACATGTTCCGGTTATTTATTCCGAAAGCGATGTGTTTCGGGGCGCGTATTACACGTTTGAAGCCGGCAAGAAATATATTGTTAACGCCGGTAGTGTTGGCCAGCCGCGGGATGGAAACTATAAAGCTTGTTATGCGTTGTATGACCTACGGGAAAAAAGTCTTAATTATATTCGTCTGGAATACGAAGTACAGAAAACATATTCAAAAATATTAAAAGCAGGACTTCCACCATTTTTGGCTGAACGTCTTTTGAAAGGATATTAATTACTGATGGCTAATGTGTTTACAAAAATATTTGGTTCAAAATACGATCGTGACCGGAAAAAATTAGAACCAATCGTCACCGAAATAAATACATTTTTTGATTCTTATGAAGAATTGAGTGATGAGCAGATTCAGGCTAAAACGCAAGAATTTAAAGAGCGGATTGCCGCCGGTGAAACAACGGACGACTTGCTTCCCGAAGCGTTTGCAGTTGTGAAACAAGCCTGTAAAAGACTAAACGGTCAAACCTTTAAAGTGGTCGGACGAGATGTGACCTGGGATATGGTTCCCTATGATGTGCAGCTTATCGGCGGTATTGTTCTGCATAGCGGCAAAATTGCAGAAATGGCTACTGGAGAGGGAAAGACACTGGTTGCTACCCTGCCTATGTATCTGAAGGCTCTGGAAGGTAAAGGTGCGCACCTTATTACGGTAAACGATTACCTCGCACAGCGTGATGCGGAATGGATGGGAATTATCTATAAATTTCTGGGTCTTAGTGTAGGTGTAATTTTGAACGATATGACACCCGCACAGCGCAGGGAAGCATACGGCTGCGATATTACGTATGGTACAAATAATGAATTTGGATTTGATTACCTGCGTGATAATATGGCCGGTTCCAAAGAAGATGTTGTGCAAATGCGCGGCCATCATTATGCCATTGTGGATGAGGTAGATAGTGTCCTGGTAGACGAGGCCAGAACGCCGTTGATTATCAGTGGGGCTGTGAGTGAATCCACGCATAAGTATAAAGAAATGAAGCCGCTGGTGGAACGTCTGGTTTCGAGTCAGACCCGGCTGGTAAATAAAATGATTAAGGAAGCGGAAGAATTATTTGCCGCTGGTAAGGAAGAAGAAGCCGGTACCAAACTACTGATTGTGGAAAAAGGCGCGCCAAAGAACCGCAGGCTGGCAAAACTGTATCAGGAACCCGGATTTAAAAAACTGGTTCAATCCAGAGAAAATGACTATCTGCGTGATAAAGGCCAAAATAAAGCCTCTGATGAACAATATTTTGGCGAACTATATTATATGGTGGAAGAAAAAAATCATATTATCGATTTGACGGAAAAGGGACGTGAGAGCCTGAATCCGAATGATCCGGAAATGTTCCTGCTGCCTGACCTGGGCGAAGAGATCGCAAAAATTGAAAACAATCCCGATTTATCCGAAGAAGAGCGCCTCGTAAAAAAAGAAGAAGCACATACCTTGTTTAATATTCGCAGTGAGAAATTGCAAAATATTTCGCA
>JANTFQ010000206.1 GCA_024763405.1 Calditrichaceae bacterium | reverse complement strand
AGTAGCCGTGGTATCCCGAAAAATAATGGTGGGGCTCCGGCCATTCGCGGTAGGCCTTGTCGGTGGTTTTATTGATGGGGAAAATCCAGAGGGTACTGACGCCGAGGGAATCAAAATAACCCTGCTCCAGTTTTTGCCGGATGCCCGCCAAATCGCCGCCGTTAAAATTTGCCTGCCGGGCTAAATGGTTATCCTGCACCGGACGATCGTTTGTGGAATCACCATTAAAAAACCGGTCCGGCATAACCGAATAGAGAATCGCGTCGTTCCAGAGGGACTGATCCTGCGCGGGCAGAACCCGGCCGTCTTTCAGCCACACCGTTAATACATTTCCAGGCTGATTTTCAAAAACGGCTGTCAAGCGCAAAACGTGCAGACCCTGCAGATCGGAAAAGGCAGATAAATCCAGATTCATTCCGTCTGCTCTCTTGCGTTCAATTTTAAGCGCCGCCAACTGATTATCCAGCAAAGCGTATAGGTGTACAGAATCCGCTTGCGGGGCATTTTCAAGAGCCAGGGAAATATGCATCTCATCGGAGCCAGGCAAAAAATAAATCCGCGGCGCTTTTTCTTTGGCGCTGGAAGTAACCCGTTTAAGTGAATTAAAATTTCCGAAACCGTTATCCACTTTCTCGGGATTTTTAGGATCATAAATTTCCCGTTTATCCACCACAAATTGATATTCATACACGCCGTCATCCAACGGAATACGCGCTTCGTAAAGCCCGTCTCCATCCGCATCCGTCATTCTGTTCCCGTGCCGGTTCCAGTTATTGAAATTCCCCATTACAAAAATATCCTGCGCGGCCTGCCGTGGGCAGTATCGGAAAACGGCCACCGTTTTTTTCTGTACTTTTACCGGAATTACCGCCGGCTGTCCCTGGTTTTTAAAATGGATAAAGGTAAGGCCGGAAAAGGATTCTAACGGTGTAAGAACAAGATGTTGTTTCCGATGGTCATACCGTAAGGTAATAAAAGGATTTTTCTCAAACTGCAGGTCATACTTATGCGCAAAGAAAATTTCATCCACTGCAAGCGTATCGCTTTTACCGGATTCGATGGAAATAAACCGGATTAATTCCGGCGGACCTGGATTTTCACGCTGACTGCACTGAAAAAGAACAATGGAAACAAGAAAAACCATTAAAAATAGTACTGATTTTTGAAAATAATACTGGATTGTGTGCATTGCCGATATCCTTTTTAAAAATATGTTGCCGCGTTTCGTGGCATGTCAGCGCCATAGTACCATTGCTGAAATCGGATTTACCGTCATTCCCACGCCGGAGACCACCCGGATAGTTTCCGTTCCGGCCTGCTGTCCGTTGACCGCCATATTCCATTTCCCCTGCGGAATCTGAAATTCCCCACCCTGGCGGTTCGGGTTAATCAGTACCAAAACTTCATTCCAGGAATCAGCGCTGTCCCCTTTTTTAAGCAGATAGCCAATTCCTTTTGCCGGTTTTTTGAGCTTTAGTTCCGAATAAAATTTAAGATTTTCTCTGATTTCCGCGGCGCTGGTCATACGGAAAAGAGGATGCTCCCGGCGCAGTTTAATCAATCCCTGGTAGTATTTGAATACGTTCAGATTTTTCTGTTTCCATTCCCAGCGAATCTTGTTTATTTCATCGGGTTGATTATAGCTGTTATGCGCACCAAATTTAGTACGCAGCATTTCCTGTCCGCCATGGATAAAAGGTACCCCCTGCGACGTGAAAAGTATGGCCGCGGCCAGTTTATCCATGGCAACCAACTGCTCTTCCGTAACAGAAGAATCTGTTTTGGTGGACGCTTTTAACTGATCCCACAACGTGCGTCCATCGTGTACCGCCACATAATTAATGGATTCATACGGCTCGGCGGCAAAATCATCAATACTGCCCATAATTCCTTTTTTTACAGCCTGCATATTTTTACCGGTCTGAATATAGCCGGGCTCGGTGTTATACCAGGGACCTTTCAGGGCATCACGAAAATGATCATTGAAAACCGAAAAACCCTGCCCGCGCTGTGTGCCTTTTACCGTCGGGCTGATGGGTGTATCTCCGGCCGTCCAGGGTTCGCCGTAAATAAAAATACCGGGTTTTATTTCCTTCAGGGTGGTTACAACATCGTGCATCGTCTCTTTATCAAACAAGCCCATCAAATCGAAGCGGAAACCGTCCACATTGTATTCCTGAACCCAGTACGCGAGGGATTCCAACAGAAAGCGGCGTACCATTGGGTTTTCCGTACGCAGTTCATTTCCGCAGCCGGAGCCGTTCCAGTACGATCCGTCCGCTTTTTGGCGGTAATAATAATCAGGCGCCAGACCGTTAAAATTATAGCAAATCTGTCCATTGCTCTCCGAGGTATGATTATAAACCACATCCATAACCACTTTGATGCCCTTTTGATGGAGGGCTTTCACAAGCAGTTTAAATTGATGCACCGCGGAAGCATCGTCACGGCGGGTGGCATACCAGCCTTCCGGTGCATTAAAATTGACCGTCATATAGCCCCAGAAATAACCACCAGCCTGCGGATCGAATTCGAAATCCTGAACGGGCATTAATTGCACTGTATTAATACCCAGCTCCGCTAAACCATCTATCCCGGTGGACAAATTGCCGCCGGGCAGGGTCGTACCGCTTTCGGTAAATCCCAGGAATTTCCCTTTATAGCGGATGCCTGAATCTTCGCTGATGGAAAAATCACGTACATGCATTTCATAGATCACCGCCTGCTCGAGTGGGAAATCCGGGCCATCCGGCACACGCGTTGTATCGTATACAATAATACCACGCCCGTTATAGCGGGTAACTGCCTTAGCGTACGGATCAATTATTTCTTTCTCTTCTACCGTTTCACCGTCGTTTCTGAAAATGGAATAGGTATAAAACCGCCCGGCAAGATTCCCATCCACCTGCGTCTTCCATACCCCGCCGCTCCCCGGCTGTAATTCATAAGATTTTTGCAGACCGTCTTCGGGCTGCTTAAAAAGATTCAACCGCACCAGGCGGGCTGCCGGCGCATAAACGGCGAAGCGCGAGTTTTGCGGAGTATAGAACAGTCCCAGCGGTTCATCCGTTTCATATTTTCTGTTATCCAGAATTGAACGCAAAAACACATAACCGGAACGATAGCCTTCTGCCTCCACCCGGGCCGGTAGCTGGGCCGGTTCTATTTCTGCATCTGTCCGCACACTAACAATTTTCGATTCCGTTTTTCCATTTGATACCAGACGAATGGAACGGGCTGTAATTTTTTTTCCGGAATTCAGGATAAAGGCCGGTTTAATGGTCTCCAAGTTTTTTTTATCGAGGGGATGACTCAGCACCAAGGTGAGTGAATCCGGTCCGTCCAGAAAGGCTCTGCGGATGGCAGCGCCTGTTCCGGGTTGATTGTTAAACACCTTCGCTTCTCCTTCCAGAATCCAGATTTCATGCGGCATGCTGCGGCTCCAGCTGCGGTTGGGATCATCTTTGTTTTCCCAGTTTTTATATTTTGGCAGAAAATTGATACTGCCCATAGCCGGATATGCATCCATTTTAAGATTAAATACCAGTCCGAAGCTGTCCTGTTTTACGGCCTCTAGCTCTATCTTCGTCTCATCCAGCCAGGTCCATAAAGTCCACCCTTCATACGACTGATCAAAACGGTGATAGTGAATTTGCACCGTGCCGGTCTGCGGGTTACGACACCCTAAAAGGATGAGCACTAAAAATATCAAAACAAAATAAAAGTGTTTTTTTAGCATTCTAATTCCTGCCCGTTTTATGCGCTGTACCCGATCCGCCGCTGTAAAAAATCCCCTAACAAATAGTATTTGAGGATTTTTTTATATAAAAACCTGTAAACGGTTTTATCGAAGCAAAATCATTTTCCTGGTTTGTATAAAATTCCCTGCTTTAATCTGATAAAGATACAAACCGCTGGCCATTCCTTCTGCCTTAAAGGTAACCGAATAATGCCCGGCCTGCTGTTTTTTATTTACAAGTGTCCGTATTTTCTGTCCGACCACATTAAAAACCGATATTTCCACCTGGATGAAAGTGGAGTGCTGCCCCGAAAGAGACCCCTCCAGGGTGTAGTTGATGACAGTAGTAGGATTAAACGGATTGGGGTAGTTCTGCTCCAGAGCAAATTCCAAAGGTACTTCCGGCTTGTCGGTTTCAATACCCGTCAACAATCCTTCTTCCGGCGTTTCCAGTTTCTTACTGGTATAAATTCGAAACGCACCAGGCTGCAGATTGATGGCATCTGACGTATTTACCACTTCCAGGGAATCCCCGCTAAAATAGTCATACCAGGTTCCGGAATAATAAAAATCAGGAATAATATCTGCCGAAGTGACTCCGAAATTTCCAATTATAATAACATTCATAGAGCTATTGTATAGTCTAATCCGCTTCGTGGAACCATCGAGCGTCAGGGAAATATTGTCCGGATTTGTAAAGGTATCAATTTCTCTGCGCAGCTTTAAAAGAGCTGCCCAGGTTTTATACAATTTTTTCCGTTCCCCTTCATCAAAATAATCCCAGCGGATCGGTTTATTTCCTACCCTTCCGTTATAATCGATGGAATAATCGTATCCTAATTCACCAAACTGCCAAATCATTTTTGGTCCCGGAAGAGTAAAAAAGAAAGCGCCCGCCAATTTTTGCCGGTTTAAAGCGATTGATTTATTTTTGATATTGTAAGCACCCGCAGCATTTCCATACTCCAGATTTTTATACATCAGCCGTTCCTCGTCGTGGCTTTCCATATAGGTTACTAAACCCGGTTTAGTCCAGCCGCGCGTTTTATAAAAGCCCCAGCTAAAATCTGAATTATTATTCCAACCCAT
>JANTFQ010000205.1 GCA_024763405.1 Calditrichaceae bacterium | reverse complement strand
TTTACATAGCCGATGCATCCGCGTAGTTCTTTATTAATATGCAGGGTAACAAAAGCGCCGGATTCTATTTTTAGCGTCTCTGAAAAATACGGAACTTGTTCACTTCGTTTCCCCTGCAAATATAAACGAATGGAACTACGCGCCAGCCTCAGCAAAAATACTTTTTCCTGATCGTTTAAATCAAAAGACATAATATGCTCCACCAAATCCAATACTGCCAACGGTAGAAGTTTATCATTTATTTTCGCTAAAAACAATAGTTGGGGGATCCGGCTGCCGGACGGAGTCTTTCAGTTGACAAAACAGCGGAATCGGGCTAAACTGAACAATGAACAATGAACAATGAACAATGAACAATGAACAATGAAAAATGAAAAGGATATTGTAGGGTTTTGTATATATTAGAAAATACTCTTAAGAAACATTTTGCTTTCAA
Organism: Calditrichaceae bacterium; assembly: GCA_024763405.1. Taxonomy (GTDB): domain Bacteria; phylum Calditrichota; class Calditrichia; order Calditrichales; family Calditrichaceae; genus JANTFQ01. Next base: position 4,434 of record JANTFQ010000205.1, on the reverse strand, counting down.
TGGTTTCCGCGGCCGGCAGAAAGAGATAATTGAAACCGTTTTAGAGGGGAAACATACCCTGGCCATTATGCCGACCGGTTCTGGCAAATCGGTACTATACCAGTTGCCGGCCTTGCTGCTGGATGACTTAACACTTGTCATTTCGCCGCTCATCGCCTTAATGAAAGACCAGGTCGATGGGTTACGTAAAAAAAAGATTGACGCTACATTTATCAATTCCAGCCTTAGAAAAAAAGAACGCGAAAAGCGGTATCAAAATGTGGAGAATGGAAAATACAAAATTCTTTTTGTCACGCCGGAACGCTTCCGTAAAAAAGAGTTTCTGGATATTCTGAAAAAACGCACCATTAGTCTGCTGGCTGTGGACGAGGCGCACTGCATCAGTGAATGGGGCCATGATTTTCGTCCCGATTACACACGCCTGATGGAATTCCGTAAAATTATGAACAATCCACCGACCATCGCTTTAACGGCAACGGCAACACCGGAGGTCCAGACCGATATAATCCACCAACTGGGTTTGCAGGAAAAAGAAGTCACGGTTTATAATGAAGGAATTAACCGGCCCAATCTCCATCTTTCCGTAAGCGATTTATGGGGCGAAGATGAAAAGCTGCAGGCGATCCTCGATTTGATTAAAGAAAATCCGGGCAGCGGCATCGTTTATTTTTCCCTGATTAAAGATTTGGAAAATATGAGCAGTCTGCTCAGCCGCAAGGGAATCACGCATCTTGTTTACCACGGGGCGCTGGAAACACAGCAGCGCAAGTACATTCAGGATCAGTTTATGAACGGGCACAACCAGATTGTTCTGGCAACCAATGCCTTTGGAATGGGGATCGATAAAGAGGATATTCGTTTTGTGATTCACGCGCAAATTCCAGGATCACTGGAATCCTATTACCAGGAAATCGGCCGGGCCGGGCGGGATGGCAAAAAATCGCTTTGTACCTTGCTTTACGATGAACAGGATTTAAATATTCAGATGGAGTTTATCAAATGGCAAAACCCGTCTGCAGAATTTTATAACCGCGCTTACCACCTGCTGTTGTCCGAAACGGAACGCGTAAATGCCGAGGGTTTGGATTATTTTAAAGAACAATTAACCTTTAAGAATCGCCGGGACTACCGCGCCGAAACGGTTCTCTCCATTCTGGACCGCTGGGCGGTAATTGAGGGCTCTGTTGAAGCGAAGAATTTAAGCGTAATTAACGAACTGCCCGAGCATTTATGCGACCACTCTTTTATCGAACAAAAATTGAAAAATGAACAAATGAAGCTGCTCAAAATGATGCAGTACGCCAAATTGGAAACCTGCCGAAAAGCGTTTATACACGATTATTTTGGGGTAACTCATCCAAAAACCTGCGGCGCCTGTGACCGATGCCTGCCTTCTCCCAACTCTGAAATCAGTAATCGTTAATCGTTGATCCTCAATCAATCCCATTGATCAACGAATGCAGAAACGCGAAGTCTTACTCAGACAAAAGTGCCCGGGAATGTATTTTCTAATAATTTGATTGGAATAAAACTGTTTATTGAGTAGCTATAAGGTAAAACCAGGGGCCTTCATTTTTAAAGATACTCGGAATATGTCTGATAATAATTGTCAAATCGGTTTCTTATTTTGCTTCTGCTTAGATTAAATTGTTCAAGGGAATATTGATGCAACTTACCTTTGCGTTTTGATCTACTCTTTTCTAACCAATTTAACATGATCTCTTTTGTATGGGAGTTAAAATCGACACCCAGCCAGGTATAAATATTTTTCATTGTTTCCATCGTACCATTGACGAGTTCAGAATATGGGACATCCAGGATTTGATTTTCTTTTGCTGCCGTTTGTCTGTAAAGAATTGACTGGTCTATATTATGGGCAGTTAACTCCAAAAATTGCTGCGCTGTTTCTATCGCATTTACCTGATTAGAATAAATACCTCGGGAAATTGTGCTTAGGCTCGCCATGGAAGGAACAACCTCTAACGGATCCCGATGCATTTGTATTATCTGAGCATCCGGATATACTTTAAATATATATTGTAAAAACAATAAATGTATAGGCGCCTTCAGTACCCATCTCTTCCCTTTAAAATTATGCCCCAAAAATTTGAGTTGTTCTTTATGATATTCATATGTAGATGTCATATCCTTGTTTTTAAACCATTCCAGATAAGTTGGAATATTCCGGAACATAAAAAATAAAATACTGGAAAAATCTCTTGCCATAAGCCCGTTACACTCTTCTGGCCCGGTGGGATTGATTTCATGCGCACTTAATAATTCAGGTGCAATCTTTCTAAATTCATTCATACTCGCTATGCTGGCATCCAGAATATAATTGTTCTGAAGATTTTCCGGTGTCGGCTGTGGTCCAATTGCAATTTGCTCCCAGTAATGAAGACTTCGGAATCTGTTATCCTGAAAAAAAAGATTCTGTAAAAGCGAGGTTCCCGTCCTGGGTAAACCTAAAATAAAAACCGGTTTTTTAATGCTACTATCGCGAATGTCCGGGTTATCATTAACTGCTTTCTCAAGTCTTAATCTATCTTTTACAGCCCGAATGCATTCTTTTTGTAAGAATTCCCGACCAACATAATGTAATTTTGCTTCTTTTTTAGAAGAATCAAGCAGCACACGCATGCCTTCCAGGAAGCTGTCGCTTCCCCAATCATTTAATCCGGTGGAATTTAAAGCAGTATCCAGGATATATTGTTCTGATAACGATGGCTTTGAGGGGAAAAAGCTACCTATAAAATTGGCTGCGTTAAATTTAAAGGGACGGGATTGGCGGGTGGTTGGCGGGTTTGCTTTTAATTTTTTTTTATACTTTACCATTAATAATTTTCCATTTACTTAAAAGAAATTGAGTTTCAGCATACATATCATTTAACTTTTAGGATTTTATCACATTAATTTCAAAATCAGGAGGGGTTCCTTCTTGTAATAAACTCCTGGCTACAAGGTACCCGGATTTATGACCCGCAGTGTCCAGCCAATTAGCATATCCAGCATTATTCTCAGTAATATGGATTTCAAACCGACCATTTTCATCCAGTTCAATTTGCTTATGATTTAAAACGACAGAATGGTTTGTATAATCGTAACTTTCTAACCATGCATTATAAAGAGTAAATCCAAAATACCGGGCTTTTGGCAATGTTCCTCTTACAATTATTTCTTTGTTATCTTTCATTTCATACCAGCATATTTGATACGAATTATCCGGTGTGGGGAATAACAGCTCAACAGGGATATCCACAAAAGTATTCGCAGGAAGCTTGGATATACGCTGGTACACATTTAATGTTCGTGAAAAAACTGATTCAAGCATCCGGCTGGACAATTCAATCCGTTTAGCAAGCCAGGATGGATTAAGTGGATTGAGGTCAGGTGTTTTATCCAGAGGCTCAATCTTTAATTTTACAGGCTGCTGGACTTTCCTATCTGTAAAATACTGTCTGACCATAACAAGGGATTCATCGCCCTTACCCAACAAATCCGGGTTTTGTTTTGGATTTGCAGAAATCAGAAGTTCAAAATTACCGTTGCGATCTGTATTTAGTTCTTCATCAGTCAATCGATTCCCTATACTTCCACTATACCCATAAAGCATTACCCCGATATAAATCGTTCCGGCAGGAATTTGACCGGTTATTCTGTACCTGCGATTATTCTTCAAATCAATGGGTGCCTGCAGATAGTCTGCATCAGGACAATCACCAAATATTTTTCTATGCGAAGTTTCAGTGTGCCGAAACTCCGGATTATTTGCATCCGTATATTCAACCATAGCGTCAACAGATGCAAAAAGCATTCTAAGTAAAAAGCGTCTCCCCTCAACAGCATCTAATTGCTCCGGAAGATTTGTAGATTGTTCTAACCTTCGGGCGGTTTCCCATAATTTATCAAGTGATTGCGTAAGCAGTACATTATTTGATGCGCTCATATTTTAATTTTCCTGAATATTTCAGTTGTTGGTTATTGAGTAATCAACGGCTTTAACTTCTTAGAACGATAGCGGACGCCTGCTTGTTTAGAGTTGAAACCGATGTTATGATTGAATACCGTAATTTTAAAAACAAACTACAAATTTTTCTAAACAAGATAAAATCTAAAACTGAAATAAACTTCCGGATTCACCAGGGACAAAAATCTTAGTTCAAAAGATTTACCACTTTGACAAATCCATTTTCAAAAAATCTTCTTTCGCCTAAAACTTTTAAGTTCACCTGAAAGTTTGCTTTGCCTAACCAGGAATTGCCACAAGTTTGTTAGTAAAGCGCAAAGTAACTTCAGGATTTTTGAAAATGCAAAAGGCGTTGAAAAATCAACCAAGAAACCTCTTTAAATTACCTTGTACTTCACAGCTCAAAACCGTCCCCGAGTATGGTAACGCTTTGGACTACGTGTTCTTGTTCAAACTAAAAGAAAAAA
>JANTFQ010000204.1 GCA_024763405.1 Calditrichaceae bacterium | reverse complement strand
CGTAAATCCATCCGCAAGGAACGCATGGAGCAGCAGAGTTACGCTTCGGTGGAATCCGCCAAAGAACTGGCAAATGAGCAGGCTGCCGATTTTATGCTTACCGGAACCATTGTTTCGGTAGAGGATACGTTTGACGGTGAGAAAACAGTTTTGTACAAAGTAAGTCTTGAGCTGATTGATGTTGAGAATAATGTGAAAGTCTGGATCGGAAATAAAGATATTAAGAAACAAATCCATCAGGATAAGTACCGCTGGTAATCACGGAGAATCAATGCGCAAAGTGACGGTCCGTTTTATACGTATCACAATATCAGCCCTTCTGCTCTACGCCTGTGCAGGCTCGCAGCAGTATATGAAATATGTGCGAACGGTAGATAATGCCCTTCAGGCCGGGCAATATGAAAAAGCCGCTAAAAAGGTCGATAAAGCGCGCAAGCTGCATTTGTATTCGAGCCATGATAAACTGCTCTATTATTTAGATAAGGGAATTATCGAACATTACGCCGGGCATTTTGAAGAAAGCAATCGTTTCTTTGATAAAGCGGAACAGACGATGGAAAAACTGTTTACGCATAGTGTCTCTCAAATGGCGGCCTCATTTTTGTGGAATGATAAGGTCATTGATTATTGGGGTGAGATTTACGAGCGGTTGTATGTCAACGTGTTCAAGGCACTGAATTACAGTCATTTGGGAAATGTTGACGACGCGCTGGTGGAAATCCGAAAGGTCAATATTAAACTGCAGGAGATGGATGATAAATACGGGGCTGCCCTGCAGGATGCGGCAAAAAAACAAAAGGTAAAAGTGGATGACAATGCGCCTTTTTACAGTGATGTCATCGCACATTATTTAAGCTCCTTGTTTTACCTGGCCGAACAGGAAGAAGATGAAAGCCGGATTTCATTGAATAAGCTGGAAAAAGCCTGGAAGACCCAGCCGACCGTATATGATTTTACAATGCCGGAGTTAGCCCGTTTAGAGCATGAAAAAGGATCGAATACAATTGATATAATTGCTTTCACCGGAACGGCGCCTAAAAAGAAAGCGGCCGGCGGGAAAATTACAACCTATAAAGATTATATTGGAATCAGCGATCTTTCGCAGCCTGTGGCTCTACCGAATATTCCGTTTCCCGGTGCCAAGCCGGGCTGGCACTTTAAATTTGCCTTTCCGGTTATAAAAGTGAAGCCGTCCCTGATTCGTGAAATCCAGGTTTATGTAGACGGAGAAAAGGCCGGAGAACTTTCGCTGTTGGAAGATATGGGCCGTGTGGCGGAACACACCTTCGAAAAGCATAAAAATATGATTTACCTGAAAACGGTTTTACGAACTGTAACCAAGGGGATTGCTGCGGCAAAGGCCAAAAAGAAACTTAAAAAAAATGCAGAGGCTGATTTTATTATGGGCGCTTTTATTGATATGGCCGTTGATGCGGGTGTAGATGCTTCCGAACAAGCCGATCTGCGCTGCTGGAATACGATGCCACAGAAGTGCTATATTGGCCAGGTACGGTTTCCGAAAGGGAAGCACACAGTGCAGGTAAAGTTTTTTGACAGGAACAGAGTTCTGCTGGAAACCCAACAGCGGGAGAATGTTGAATTGTCACAATCAATAAATTTACTGGAATTTATTTCATTAAATTAGGAACCTGTAGAATGTTTAATTATACAAAAGCATTATATTTTTTAAGCAGTGTTATTATTCTATTGGGCTGTATGCCCGTTCAGGAGATAGCGGCTTCACCGGAAGGGAAGCGGCCGGGCTGGATTGACAACCCTTCTAAACTCTATCCGGAAAATGAATATTTAACCGGAATCGGAAGCGGCAGTACACGGAAAGAAGCGGAAAATGACGCTTTCGCAAGTCTTGCAAAAATATTTAGTGTTAAAATCAAAGTGAACCAGTCCACTATTAACCGCTACCTCGAAGAAGATGTGGACGGGCAGAATAAAAGCACCTTTTCATCACTGCTTGCGGGCCGGACTTCTGCCAGGTCTGATCAAAAGATAAAAAATATTAAAATTGCGCGGACCTTCTTTTCGGATAAAGAAGGCGTTTATTATGTGCTGGCCGTTTTGGACCGGGCGGAAACAGCGGCGCTTTATAAAGACGAAATCCGCCGCAACAGCGATAAAATTGATACGTATTACCAGCATTACCAGGAAAGCGGAAAAAAGCTTCAGCAGTTGAATTATATAAATAAAGCCATTGCCTTAACCGAGGTGAATCATCTGCTCAGTGAACAGTACAAAATAATTAGTTCGCGCAAAGGCTGGTCGCCCACCGTAACAGAGAGCGAACTGAATGCCCAGCGGCTGGAATTGCTGGATAAAATATCGGTTTCCATTGTTGCGGAATCGAAAGCGGTTCCCGAGGTTGCTTCGTATCTTAAGGAAGCCGTTTCCGATATTGGTTTTAAGATAACGGACGGCGGTGCCGATTTTACAGTGAAGTATAATTTTAATTCCGAAAAGTCTTCGCTGCTGCGGAAGAATACAGCAGTGCTGAACTGGCATTTAAACATCGATTTACGGGATAATGTCAATCAAAAAGCAATCGGTGCATTTAATACCAACAAACGGAGTGTTGGAATATCCGAACAGGCGGCACAGTTAAAAATGATGCGCAGTGTACGAAAGGTGGTGCTTACAAAGTTTAAAAAACAATTTAACAGCTACCTGAATTCATTATAAAGACCAGATTTTTCATTAAAGGTGCGATAAAATATGCATCCATCGGTACTAAAATCAGAACCGCCATAAATCTTGAAAACTTGATCGCCGTCAATGTGCGTGATTAAATAATTTTGAATACTAACCAGGCTTTACTAATTAAAGTCCATAAATTAACCCAATTCAAGGAGATTTACTATGAAGAAGCAGTTGATGATTTTATTTGCCTTAATTCTGTCCGTGGCATTATTTACCGCTTGTGGCGGAGGCAGTAAAAAAGTAGTAAAGAATAATTCGATGGAAGCGTATGAAGATCCATTTCAGGACCTTCAGGAAATGACAAACAAAATTATCGAAGGCGGCGGCGTGGCAGCTGTGGGCCAGGGTATTTCAAGACGTCAGGATATCGCCAAGAAAAAAGCGGTAACGGATGCACAGGGACAATTGGCTGAAATTTTTAGTACTAAAGTTCAAAAAATGAAAAAAATGTTTGTCGAAGAAATGGGCGGCGCTGATGATTCTGAAGTCAATGAAGCCTTTACCGATGTAACCAAAACCCTTTCCAGTACAGTTCTGCGTGGTGCCATCACTAAAAAAGTAAAATATATGCGAGACAAAGAAACCAAGCAATTTACCGCCGGGGTTGTCGTTGCTGTTGAACCGAATAAAGTCAATATGTCCATTTTTGATGAAATGAAGAATAACAAACCGAAATTATACGAACGCTTCCGTGCTTCCAAAGCGTATGATGAGTTGAAGAGTGAGATGGAAAACTACGAGAAAAATCAATAAGCCATTTATCAAAAGCGGATCAACTACCCTTGATCCGCTTTTTTGATTTTTAAATCCGTTGAACGATTTTTCATTTTATTAAAATAGTGACAGCTGCCATGAATAATAACCCGATTCGTCTCTTCCTGATTCTTCTTTTTAGCATGGTTGTTTTTGTGCAGGCAACTGAAGTTTATCCGGAGTGGTTTCTGTTTCCCAAACGGTATCCCGGAATAATTACCGGCTATACGTATAATGGTATGACAGCCGATTCGGATGCTGCCAATATGTATCTGGCCTACCGTGAATGTATCGTGGTCGGCACGCTTGAAATTCTGGAAGATGAAGCAAATACGGATATGCTGAAAAACAGTAATTATTTTTATTACTTTTCAGCAGACTCGGTAGAAGCGCTGCGAGAACGCCTGCAACCCGTGGACCGCTTCGATGTAAATATTTTTAACCATGATCAGATATATGCCTATACATTGGATGATGCGCTGGAATTAAATTCAGAACGAATTGATTCGAATACACTTCCCGAACCCGTCTGGAAAAATAAAAACTTTTTTGAAGATAAGAACTACTATTACGGAGTAGGACTATATACCGCCATTGGCCTGGAAAATGACGCCTGGAAAACAGCGGAAGAACAGGCTGTTTTTACAATTTTAACGGCGCTGGCCGTAAATGTGTATAAAATTCAGATTACAGAAAAGGATAACGGTATCGGTGGAGAAACTTCTTCGTTTGATCAAATATCCTTTATAAAATTAAAGTTTCTACTTAAAAATATTACGGTTATGGAACGGTTTCCGGATCGTAAGAATAAACTTTTTTATGCCCTGGTGCGCATCCCTAAAAACGGAATTATCTCGCCGATGCTTAAATAGGGCCGCTACCTCCTGACATGAAAGGAATTGCCATGAATAAAGCGATACTCTTCCTGCTACTATTTTCCGTATCTCTTTTTGCCTATGATTTTAAAGTAACCGTAAAATGGGATGAGATGGCAGTAAACGGCGAAGCGGAAGCAATTTTACAGTACTACCATGATGGCCACATAGAAGCTGTACGCGGCAATATGAATAAACCTTCTTCCGATGGAAATGTACGGGTGAACAAAACCTTTGCCGGGGGGACGCAGGAATTTATTATCGAAAATGCGGCAGGAAAATTGTTTAATGTCTGGGTGGTTAATGCCCTAATGGACGAAGATTTTGCTGGAGATGACGACTATCTGATGTTGTCGGAATCCAAGGCGGTTGTCTGGGTGGAAGACAATGTAAATCAACAGACCTATCAGGTACCGGTACCCGAAAAAACGCCCGGACTTGCCTTCCGTGGCGGAGCCATTGTAGATGCTGTATTTTACCCCTTTGCGGAGATGTTTAAAACACAGCGCTTATACAAAGTGGAAATGGTGCACGCTTTAAC
>JANTFQ010000203.1 GCA_024763405.1 Calditrichaceae bacterium | reverse complement strand
TCCATTGATATACGTGGGATTATTTAAGTGCTAAAATTACATTAAGTGATTTATTTCTCATAACAAATAATTTTTATCCTGAAATTCCAAGTATTGAGAATCCGTCTCAGAAAAATAATATCTTAGGTTTGCTTATCAAGCTTGAATGGACTGGGATTTAAGGTAAGATAGATATTCTTTTCTATATAACTTGTGCATTAAAAACTGGAGAGTATGGAAGATCCTATTTTTTATATCCATCAGGGTTTCTCTTCCGGTAAATCGTCAGAAGAAATGGTATAACGGTAACGTTCAATCCGGTGTTCGAAAATATTTGCGATATAAACGACTCCATCATCCGAAACAACGATACTGCGTGCCTGTACAAAGCGCACAAATGAGAGTCCTTCATTTCCTAAATCCGCCTGTTCTCCCGCAAAAATACCATGATTAAAAAATTTCGAAACACGTCCGCTATCGGCGGCGTCAATCACAAAAATATCATTATCGGCATCGAGGGCAATATCGGTAGGTCCTGTAAAGCGTTCCAGATCCATAATTTCATCTTCATACAGTGTAAATGCCGGACTAAAACTATTGCCTTGTTTATTCAACTTCTGAACAAGGAAATTTCCGCCAAGCTGGGTAAAATATACGGAGCCGTCTGCATCGCAGGTTATACTGACAGGGCTATCCACTGTTCCGGCCCCGGAGCCTTCTTCGGCTATATTCTGACGATAGGCGCCAGAAAAAATTCTATGCGGATATCCGTTTTTAAGTTTAACAGCGCCCGAAGTTTCAAGTCCTAATTCCACGATGCGATTATTTGCCTTGTCGGTTGCATATACCAGGTTGTCTCCTTTGGGACCGAAAGCAATACTGTTAAATTGCGCGGTCTCATCTTCATCTTCATAAAAAAGATGAATCCCGGAGAGCGAATCGATTTTAACAGTATTAGCCGCATAATATCCATTTGGAAATTCATTCGAAAAGAGAAGCACGGAATCAACCCCGACAATATTCAAATATTGATTCCAAACATATATTTTATTGGTATTATTGACAATGAGCAGATTTAGTTTTGCATCTATATCAATCCCGGAAGGAGCCGATATCGGAAAAATTCTATCCAGGTTATGCTCCCGTACAACATTTCCCGCCTGATTTAAAACAAGTATTCTATCATTCGCGCTGTCTGCCACAAAGATATAACCATCAATTCCTATTGTCATATCCACCGGGACCAACGGCAAATTCCCTTCGTAACCGGTGGATGCGGCGCTCCAGTCCGGAGTAAGATGCACATAGGAAGTGTCATTAGCTCCAAATGTTTCCGGCGTGTATTGAAGGGGCGGAAGCGGCATTTTTGTACCGCAGCTTATAACAATTAGCAATACAAAGAGTGCTAAACTTCCCAATTTTGTCGGTCCTGAAATCAATTTAACTCCTTAAAAATTATATCCCAGTGCAAACTGGCTTGTATTTCCTAATGTTTGAAATGCTTTATAAGCATAATCGATACTGATTTGCGAACCCGCAAACGGGACCTTTACGCCTGCCCCAAAGGTAAATTTTTCCTCATCGTAGTTAATACGGTAACCGGCTCGCAAAAAAAGTTTCTTTAAATACCCAAATTCAAAACCCATTACGGCATTTTCGGCATTATCAACCGGGTGATTGATTTGAACCGAAGTTGTAAGCGTATACTCCTGCGTATCAATAACCTCCATCGCTGTACCAACTCGAAACGTGGTTGGAGGTGAGAAAGATTCATATTCTTTTTCGCTATAAGCGCCGTCTTTAGTTTTTTTCAGGAAGGAGCCGGAGGGTTTTATATCCGTTCCGAAATTCATCACACTCACGGCAAAACGTAAGGATTTAAATCCGGTCCAGTAATAGGTACCAAAATCGAGCAGCCAGCCGTTCATTTTAACCCCGGCCAAATCTTCTTCCACATATTTAACAGAAGTGCCAAAGGAAAATCGGTTTGTCATTTTCAAGGAATAGGTAAGGGCCGCAAAAGCATCGTGGTAGCTAAAGAACTCTCCTGTTCCGGTCGGATGGTATTCATCTGTCACTTCCATATCTTCCATATGTAAGTATCCGGCGCTAAACCCCAGAGTTCCAAAGTTTTTCAGTTGGTGACTATATCCGATGTACTCGTATTCTATATCAACCGGCCATTTGATATGGCTTAGATAAAAGGAGCTTCCGGATATTTGTGCAGACGCGGCAGGATTCCAGTACAAGCTCGAGGCGTCTTCCGCCATAGCCACCGAGGCGCCGCTCATCGCGGCCGCACGGGCGCCAATATCAATTTTAAGAAATGTTGCAGCGGCTGTTCCGATACGCTGCCCGCCAAGGAGAGGAAATAAATTTTGCGCGCTCACAGTGCTTACTAAACAAACCGATATGAGTATAGCTTTTACCAAGGACTTCTTCATATTATCGGAAAACTTTCTAAATAGAGTCTAAAATCTGACCGACATTCCGTATTTAATAATGCGAGGACGGCGGTATTTTGATGGATCGTAAATTGGATTCGGATTTGGATTATAATCACGTGTATATTTTTTAGTCAATATATCACCCGGCCTGTATTCCTGTCCGGTATAGGGATTAATAATTCTCGGTATTTTTGCATCCAGTAAGTTTTCTATTTCAATTAAGGCTGTAAAAGAAAGACCCATAAACTTATAAAATTTGGACAATCGAAAATCGATTTGATGATAAAAAGGCGCCGTTTTTGCATAGGGATTGGCATCGTCATAAATTTCTTTGTCAATATCGACTAACTGGGTATAGCGCTTTCCTGACTCCAGTTCGTAGTGGGTGCTCACGCTCCATTTGTCCGGCAGGCGATACCCGAAGACTTTTGGCGCTTCATTCTCATCCACCTGGAAATTCAAATCTAAGGTTAAACGAATAGGTTTATCCCAGCTTAAAAAGTTTTCTTTAAGGGGCTTTTCTTCAATCACACCCGCCTGAACCAGTAAATTATCGTTGGGATTTGAACTTTTACCTTTGCTTATGGCGTAACTGAAATTAAGGGAGCCGGACAGATATTTGGCGTAGCGCTGTTTAACGCGCAGCTCAATGCCCTTGGAACGGGCATAATCCATATTGATATACATCAAATAACTGAGATTTCCATACCGCGGATTTTCTACACTGATTTTTTGTGATGTTGGATAATCGAACATATCTTTATAATATGCTTTGAGCTCCACCATCAGGTTTTCATTAAACTTATGCTTAACCCCTAATTCGTAAGCGACTGTCGTCGTCGGATTCAGGTTCGGATTCCCAAACAGCTGGTAAGTTGCCGAGGATGTGGATTTCAGTTTTGCATAGAGGTATTGTCCCTTCGGCTGCTGTGAAAAGTGTCCGTAGTTAAAATACAAAACATCCCTGTCGCTAACCGGATGAGAAATGCCGATTCTCGGGCTTAGATGACCTTTTCCGCGCAGGCCGAATAATTCGAAGGTCTCTTTTTTATATTTTTGTCTCGCTCCGTCCGAAATGATGATAGTTTCGGGATCGTCTATGGCATCATCAACAAATTTTCCCGGAAACCAATAATCATAACGCATCCCCAGATTGACAATCATTCCTTCGTATTTGATTTGATCCTGAAGATAGAACGCGCCGCTGTTAGGATAGACCTTATAGATATCATAGCTGCGGCCATACCCACTTTCCCCAAACCAGGGATCATTAATATCGACCACCTGCATTTCGGTGTACGACATATCAATGCCGCCCTTAACCCGGTGTTTATCACTCACCTGATCAGTAAAATCCATTTTTAGCGAATAGCGGTCGCTAAAATAATCATACCATTGTCCATAATCACCATAATCGTAAAAGCCGTCACCCCGCCGGATATTTATGTTTCCGAGGGAATCGGCGCTGTAATGGATGGGGTCTAAATCCAAATCTTCTACATAATCGGTCCAATGTTTATTTTGAACCGCGCTGTGCGTGGAATTAAAAAATCTACCCAGCGTAATTTTATAAAACATCTGAGAATTTAGAGTATGTTGCCAGGTAATATTACTCAAAATGGATTCGGATGTAAAAGTCGGATAATGGTCCAGGTTTTCACTGTATTTATAGGGAAAACTCTGAGATGAGAATACGAATGATTTAAAATAGCCCTGATTGATATTAAGCGAACGGTCATAAGAAACCGATATTTTCTTACCTCCGGAAATTTTCCAACTGAGTTTCCCCATCAAATGCCAGTCATTTTCTTCCCGTGGAGCAAACGGCTTTAGTTCCGATCGGCTGGGATATAATTTAGAAGCGGTCGGTAAATGCGAATCCGTCACATTACCATATCCGGAAACAAAGAAGCTTAATTCTCCGGGTAGTTTAATACCCAGCGAAGGCAAGAGTTTGGTAGAAAGATATTCCGGGCCGCCCAGGTTAAACTCGATGATTTGCGTATTATAATCTTCAAAGACGCCGAGCCCGCCATAATCGGTTTTAATTTTAAAGCTGCCGCGATATTCATCGCCGCCCTCTTTTGTTACTACATCTATTATTCCGGACATAGCCTGGCCGTATTCGGCATTAAAACCACCGGTAATCACCTTCAGTTCTTCAATGGCATCGGCATTTATATAGAGCGTGTTTCCATATCCGGAAAGTGGATCTTTAATGGATATTCCGTCAACAATATACATTCCCTCGTCTGCGCGTCCGCCGCGAATATGGATTTTATTGTCGCTTTTTACGATTCCGGGCTGCTGAACGAGAAGTTCATTAACATTTTCTACAATTTTTCCCTGGATTTCATGTGAACTAAATGATATTTCTGAAGCTGTTTGTTCAACTTCCAAAAGCGGTTTTTCACCGATGACCACAATCTCCTGTCCATAGGCCAAAACGGATTCGTCCATTTCAAAATCAATTTTTTTAGTTTCTCCTTCGGCCAGCTTTAC
>JANTFQ010000202.1 GCA_024763405.1 Calditrichaceae bacterium | reverse complement strand
AGCCGTATGCTCAAACGGAAAGGCGTACCCCATAATGTATTAAACGCCAAACAACACCAGCGAGAGGCCGAAATTGTTGCCCATGCTGGTGAACCCAGAGCCGTAACGATTGCTACCAATATGGCCGGCCGTGGAACGGATATTAAGCTGGGCGCGGGTGTTGTGGAATCCGGCGGACTCGCAATCGTTGGAACCGAGCGTCACGAGTCCAGACGAATTGACCGCCAGCTGCGGGGACGTGCCGGACGTCAGGGTGATCCGGGCAGTAGTATTTTCTTCTTAAGTCTCGAAGATCAGCTGATGCGTCTTTTTGGCAGCGAACGAATTGCCAGTGTGATGGACCGTCTTGGCGCCGAAGAGGGTGAAGTTATTACCCACAGCATGATTTCCAAATCAATCGGTAAGGCGCAGAAAAAAGTTGAGATGCAGAATTTCGGCATCCGTAAGAGACTGCTGGAATATGATGATATTATGAATCAGCAGCGCGAAATTATCTATGACCGGCGCCGGGTGGCCTTGCTGGAAGAAGATACAAGAACAGAAGTCGAAAGTATCCTCGAAGAATTTATAGAACATAAATTAAGCCTGCTGATCGATCCCGGTATTCGTCCTGAAGAATGGGATTGGGAAGGATTGGAAGCGGAGATAGGCGGGGTTCTCAATGTCTCATTTAGCAAGATTAGTTCCGACGCGATTTCCTATGATCTTGATAAACTAAGTGCTTTTATCAAATCCGAAGCCTTGCGTATTTACAATATTAAGGAACAGCGTATCGGCCGTGAACGTATGTCCCTGCTGGAACGCTATTTTATCCTGCATGTAATTGACGAGAAATGGAAAGATCATCTCTACGAAATGGATATGCTAAAAGAGGGTATTCATTTACGTGCGTATGGTCAAAAAGATCCGCTGACAGAATATAAGCGTGAAGCCTACATCCTGTTTGAGGCGCTGATACATTCTACCAATGAAGAAACCCTGAACTGGTTGTGGAAATTCCAGATTGCAGAGGAGCCGCAGAACCGGGCCGAAATACGCAGCCAAAAACCCCAGCGCGTTCAGTTAGTGCATGAGGCAGCCGCGGGCATGGAGGCGATTGGCGGCGGGGAAGAATCGGATATTCAGCGTGCCTCCAAAGAGCGCTCCCGTAAAAAACAACCCATTCGTGTAGAAGAGAAAATCGGTCCGAACGATCCCTGTCCTTGCGGAAGCGGGAAGAAATACAAAAAATGTCACGGAGCGGTTCAATAAAAACCGTTCCGTTTTAATACATTGGATTTTCGTTAGCGGAGAATTTCGGGATTTGTTGCACGGCGTCCCAATGTTCAATAATTTTACCATTTGGGTCAAAGCGAAAAAAATCCATCGTGACGTATTCTTCATTGCCGGGCCATTCCTGATGCGTATGAAGCGCCACTAAATCGTTTTCCGCAACGGCTCTGATAAATTCAACACGCTTTTCCGGATATTCCGTCTGCATCTTTTCAAAATACCGAATAAAGGCTTCCTTCCCGTCTCCCACCAGGGGATTATGCTGGATATATTCAGAACCCACATATAATTCCACGGCTTTTCCGGGATTGCCTTCGAAGGCCATTTTATAAAATGCAATGGCGTTTTTCTTATTGGTTTCTAATTGATTCATATTACCCCCTGTTCCTATTTTGTTAAATGTATTCAATACTATTTTTTTAATTTAATGGGTATCCATATTTCTTCTTCCGAATTGGGATCGCCATTTTTGTATTTTTCACCGAGTATTTCAAAATGCGGTCTGTTGTCAAGATTGTATTGCGAATTTGGAAGCCATTCACCGAAAATATACTTAAAAATTTTTGTATCTGTATTTAATCCCTGATAATAAAAAACAGCATAAAGTCCGCCTTCTAACATAAAGGTTTCCATCGATTCGGGAACAGCAGAAAAATTGGTTACCTCAACGGCCGCCCATTTGTCAAATGACTGATGCATGTCGCCTAAACGCAGTAGTTCGCTATAGACCTGCATGGAAATCAATTCTGTATTAACTTTGTTGGAAATATGTGTTTGTTCTCTGATAAATGAACGCCAGAGGATGGTGGTTTTATTCTGGGCCAATGACATCCGCAACCGTTTGCCGATTAATTTTTTTCCTGTTAAAAGTTTTATTTTGGGTTCTGTTTTTACGCTCATTTCAGATTGCCTGATATGTTTCCAAATATTCCACTAATATTGCCACGCGTACGGAAAAAATTCTTACTTTTCCTCTGCGCTGATCTGCTTTTATGTTCGTATTTTATACATGGGAAATTCGTCCGGATAAATGTGTTTTTTGGCCTCTTATTTATTTACGGAGGAAGTAGTGCCCTGTTTGACGGTTAATTTGTATCTGGGGCAGCCGATGGTTTTTCTCAAAAAACAAAAATCCCGGTTTCAATTCGTCCCAGAATTTTTTATAGGATGCATATTGGGCTAAATGCCTGATAGATGTATCCGTTTCAATATCTGCGAAATCATAGGGGAAAATATGAACCGGAATACGACTTTGTCCTAAGGATTTTGCTTTTACTGCAATCAGATACAATTCTTTTATTTTGGCGTCCGTTATTGGAATACAACCGATGGTCACACAATCGCCGTGGATAAAAATATCGCCGCCGAGGTTTCCCTTTTTGCCCAGAACTCTATCGGCGGCATTAGGGTAATTGAGACCCAGGCTGAGATAAAAATTACTCAACGGATTAAAACGATCGATATAATAGAAACCTTCCGGAATCTGATAATCGCCTTGTTGCCGCTTAGGCCCGAGGTCACCGGACGATTTACAGAAATCCCAATGCGTAACCAATTTAAAAGTATCCGCATTTGCAGACTGGGCCCATAGCTCTACCCGGCGCTCATATTTAAAAATCCGGAGGAAAATTTGTTTTGGGGGATAGGCCGTATGTGCAGAATCAAAATATGCTTTAACGGTATTTTCTTTTTCTGTAAAAGCGGTTCGCACGCGCGGGTTCTGTCGTTGTTCCTGTTCAAAAGATTGTGCCGTTGCCCAACCTGTATTGAACAGCAAGAAAGCAAGACTGAAAAAAATGAGGGTGTTTTTCATGGCATTAAAATGAAGAGTATTCTTTGTTAATTTATATCTATAAAAAAATATATTTATCAGTTACTGTAAAATACCCGTACAAGCCAGGCAATATTAATCAACACCAAAAGAATACCTTCTGTGCGGGTAATCCTCCAGCCGGTACGCATCATGGCCACAACAAGTATTACCAGTCCCAACAACATAAGAAGATCGCGAAAAGCGGCTGCATCCACCTGCAACGGATTTAAAAAAGCGGCCAGACCCAGAACACCAAGCAGGTTAAACAGGTTGCTGCCGATTAAATTTCCGGCCGAAAGTCCGTGTTTACCTTTTACGGCAGCGACAAAAGAAGTGGCCAATTCCGGTGTGGAAGTACCTGCCGCCACAATCGTAACGGCGATGACCCACTCGGAAATCCCAAAATGGCGGGCCAGTGAAGAAGCGGATTCAACTAAATAGTGACCACCGGAAAGGATTAAGGCCAAACCGCCCAGTAGTTTTAGAATATCATACCAGTGAAATTCACCAAGCGGGACCTCTTCCTCTAGTTTTTCTTTTTTAAAAAATAAAAACAAAAGATAGGCAACCAGCAGAAGAAGCAGAGCGAGACCTTCCCATCGCTCTAATTCCAGGTTCCATAAAAAAATAAGCAGTAAAACCGACATGGCAATCAGGATAAAACCGTCCCGGTAGACCAGCTTGGATGAAGTTTTAACGGCATGAATAATAGCAACAGTGCCGAGGATAAATCCGATATTGAATACATTGGAACCGACCACATTGCCTACTGATATATTGGGCTGTCCCCGTAAAGCGGCGGTAAGCGTAACGGCAAATTCCGGGGCCGATGTGCCAAAGGCAACAATCGTCAGCCCGATAACCAGTTCGGAAACACCGAGGCGCTGGGCGATATGCGAGGCAGAATCCACAACCCAGACCGCACCCTGCCAAAGGGCAACTATACTTAAAAGAAGGATGAAACTATTTTGGGTGATTTCCACTAAGCGAGTTCCTTTAGAAACAGCTATCAGCTATCAGACGTCAGTTTTCAGTTCTTGGTTTTTAGTTTTTCGTTTTTGGTTCTTAATATTATAAACATTAAATTAACAAAAGCACTCATTATAAGCAAAAGAACCTCTATGAAACTTTTTTACCGAAAACTGGGGCAGGGGCCTCCAATGATTATTTTGCACGGTCTGTTCGGCATGTCCGATAACTGGATGAACATCGCAAAGCGGATCGCCGAAAAACATACCGTTTATATCCCCGATCAGCGCAATCATGGACGATCTCCGCATAGCCCGGATTTCAATTATTTTGTCCTGATGGATGATTTAAAAACTTTCATCGAAACACATATTTCGGTTCCGGTAGATTTGATTGGCCATTCCATGGGCGGGAAAACGGCCATGCTGCTGGCGCTGCACTATCCCGAACTGCTCAATAAGATGGTGGTGGTCGATATTGCTCCCAGGTCTTACGACCGCCCTTTGTTTAAAACTTTTTTACAACAGTTGCTTTCCATAGATTTAAGCGGAATGAAATCCCGAAAAGAAGCTGACGAACGGCTGGCTGCTAAAATTAATACTCCGGCCATCCGTCAGTTTCTGTTGAAAAATCTTTATCGGGATGATGACCTGCATTTTCGCTGGCGTATCAATTTAAACAGTCTCTATCAAAATATTGAGGCTATTTTAAGCGGAAACGATTTTAGCGGCCGTTATGAAAAAGAAGTGTTGTTTATACGCGGTGGCAGGTCGGATTATATTACAGAGACGGATACCGATTCCATCAAACAATATTTTCCAAATGCGCTGATAAAAACGATTCCCGGCGCGACTCACTGGGTACATGCCGACGCGCC
>JANTFQ010000201.1 GCA_024763405.1 Calditrichaceae bacterium | reverse complement strand
GTTGCGGTGAAAGGCAGTGAAGAAATTAATATTTTATCCAGAGAGTTTGAAGTAATGCGCCGTAAGCTGCTGGAATCGTATTCCAATCTTGAGGAAAAAATTGAAGAACGGACCGAAGCCCTGCGCGAAGCTCAGTTCCAGATTTCACATCAGGAGAAAATGGCCAGCCTCGGCCTGCTGGCGGCGGGAGTGGCGCACGAAATTGGCAATCCCCTTACCGGAATCTCTTCGATGGCGCAAATCATCAAACGCCGGATTAAGGACGCGGAAATTGAGAAATACATCAGTACTATTTTATCCAATATCGATCGCATCTCACGCATCGTGCGGGAACTGGTTGATTTTACACGCCCATCGAGTTACGAATCGGCAAATGTCAATCCGAATGAGGTGATTCAGAGCGCTATCGGCATTGCCCGTTATGACAAACGGGCTAAAAATATCGACCTTCAAATGGATTTGGACAGCAATCTGCCTTCCCTTTTTCTGGTGGAAGACCAGCTGCTCCAGGTATTTATCAATATTCTGATTAATGCAATGGACGCCTGTTCGGAGAACACCGGGAAATTAAAGATTCGGTCTTTTACGGAAAAGGGTAATGTTTGTATCCACTTTACCGACAATGGAACGGGTATTCCCGAAGAACATCTTGCGAAAATATTTGAACCTTTTTTTACGACGAAAAAAGTGGGTAAAGGAACCGGCCTGGGATTAAGTGTGAGCTATGGAATTATAAAAAATTTAAACGGAACGATTCAGGTAAAAAGCCGGCTCAATGAAGGCAGTACCTTTATGATAGAAATACCCATCAATACAGCGGAGCCGATAAATGAAAGCTGATATTCTGATTGTTGACGATGAACGCAGTATCCGTGAATCGTTGGAATTGATTTTGAACGAAGAGGGGTATCGTACAACCACGGTGTCGAATGGGAAAGAAGCGTTGAAAGAGGCCTCTGAGAACACCTTTGATATTGTAATTACCGATCTTAAAATGCCAGAAATGGACGGGATGACCCTGTTGCATAAATGCCAGAAAATCTGTCCGCAAACCTCGGTGATTATTATCACCGCCCATGGAAGTCTGGATTCTGCTATTGAGGCTCTGCGCCAGGGCGCCTATGATTATATTTTAAAGCCCTTTGATTTTGACGCGGTGCTTTTAAAAATTAAGCGCCTTTTGCAGTATAAAGAACTGGCCAATGAAAATATCGCCTTGCGCCGCGCCGTAGACCAGAGATTTGACTTCAGCAATATCATCGGTCAGAGTCCGCAAATGAAAGAGGTCTTCAGGCTCATCGAAAAAGTTGCCAAAACCAAGGGCAATGTGCTCATCACCGGGAAGAGCGGTACCGGAAAGGAACTGGCTGCCAAGGCGGTGCACTACAACAGCGATCGCGCCGGTAAACCCTTTGTAGCTGTGAACTGCGGGGCCATTGTGGATACCCTGATGGAAAGTGAATTTTTCGGCCATGTAAAAGGTTCTTTTACCGGGGCAGTGCGTGATAAAGAAGGACATTTTAAATTAGCCGATGGCGGCACCCTGTTTTTAGATGAAGTGGGCGATATTCCGCCTCATTTACAGGTAAAGCTGCTGCGGGCTATCGAAGAATCGGAGATTCTGCCGGTTGGCGGAACCCAGCCCATCAAAATAGATGTACGGATTATTGCGGCTACGAACCGTAATTTATTAAAAGATATGGAAGAGGGAATATTTAGGGATGATTTATATTATCGTTTAAATGTGGTGGAAATTAAATTACCGGCCTTAAGTGAGCGCAGGGGCGATATCCCGTTACTTGTGGAGCATTTTATCCGCCGCTATAATCGGGAACTAAACCGCCGCGTAATTAATGCGGATAACGATACGATGCGCATCTTAATGAATTATCCCTGGAAAGGAGGAATCCGCGAATTAGAAAATATTATCGAACGTGCCCTGATTTTATCAGAGGGAAAGTACATCACAAAAGAAGATCTTCCTCCAAATTTTATTGACAGGGAATACAGTGGTTTAATCCCGGATAAACTAAAAGAGGCCACCGCCGTTTTTGAAAAAGAACATATTGCATCGGTTCTAAAAAGAACGCTGAATAATAAAGAAGAATGTGCAAAACTACTAGGAATCAGCTTGTCCTCTTTATATCGTAAGATGGACGAACTAAATATAAAATAATTATATCTCATAAGGAGAGAAAAATGATTCGCAAAGAAGATGCGCTTCGCTACCACAGCGAGGGCAGAAAAGGAAAAATTGAGGTGGTTGCCACCAAACCCTGTGTTACGCAACGTGATTTAGGTTTAGCCTACACTCCCGGTGTAGCCGATCCCTGTCTCGAAATTCATGATGAAATTAGCAAGGTCTATGAATACACAGCAAAAGGGAACCTGGTTGCGGTGGTTTCGAATGGGACCGCTGTATTGGGGCTCGGCGATATAGGCCCTGAGGCCGGCAAACCGGTAATGGAAGGTAAAGGGGTATTGTTTAAACGCTTTGCCGATATCGATGTTTTTGATATTGAAGTGAATACAAAAGATCCGGATGAAATCGTAAAATTTGTAAAGCTAATGGAACCGACCGTCGGCGGGGTTAACCTCGAAGATATCAAAGCGCCGGAATGTTTTTACATCGAAGAAAAACTGATTGAAATGATGGATGTTCCTGTATTCCACGACGATCAGCATGGAACCGCAATTATTTCCGGGGCGGCGTTGGTAAATGCCCTGGAAGTTCAGGGGAAAAAGATTGAGGATATTAAAGTGGTATTCAGTGGCGCCGGCGCTGCGGGAATAGCCTGTGCGACCCTCTATGTCAGCCTTGGTGTAAAAAGAGAAAATTTGTATCTTATCGATTCCAAGGGTCTGGTTTACAAAGGCCGTAAGGAAGGAATGAATCCTTATAAAGAGCGGTTGGCCAATGGAACCAAACCGGCTACTCTGGAGGAAGTAATGAAAGGCGCCGATGTGTTTGCCGGTGTCTCGGTTGGCGGATTAGTTACCAAAGAGATGGTAGCATCTATGGCAGATAAGCCAATTATTTTTGCTATGGCTAATCCCACTCCGGAAATTTCGTATGAAGATGCGGCCTCGGTACGTGCTGATGTAATTATGGCCACCGGCCGGTCGGATACGCCAAACCAGGTAAATAATGTTTTGGGTTTCCCGTTTATTTTCCGCGGAGCACTGGATGTGCATGCCCGCACCATCAATCAGGAAATGAAAATTGCCGCGGTAAATGCGCTGGCGAGCCTCGCCAAAGAAGATGTGCCTGATTCCGTATTGAAGGCGTACGGCGGCGATCCGATTCATTTTGGAAAAGAATACATTATTCCGAAACCGTTTGATCCCCGTGTTTTAACCTGGGAAGCCGTTGCGGTTGCAAAAGCTGCAGTAGAAACCGGTGTAGCACGTAAGCCGATTACCGATTGGGATGCTTACCGAAATGAATTGGAAGGGCGTCTCGGTAAATCAAATACGGTTATGCGCGGGATTATTAATAAAGCCAAATTAGCTAAAAAACGTCTGGTATTGCCGGAAGGTAACAGTCTGCAAATCCTAAGAGCCGCTCAGATTTTACTGGATGAAGGTATTGCCGAAGTTGTTCTGCTGGGCAATAAGGAAATCATTAATAAAACCGCTGAGATAAACAGCCTGCATATTGACAAAGCGGAAATTGTGGATCCGACTGAATTTTCTGATATTGATACCTATGTGGATGAGTTGCATCACCTTCGTAACCGAAAAGGAATTACGCGTAGAGCGGCTAAACAATTGCTGCAGACAAATGAGAATTATATGGGCGCTATGATGGTAAAAATGGGTTTTGCCGATGCTATGCTCTCCGGAGAAAGCCATTACTATCCGGAAGTCATTCGTCCCGCTCTGCAAGTCCTGCCGAGTGAAGATGATAAGCGGGTGGTAGCCGGATTATATGCGGTTATCTTAAAAAGTGAAATGCTGTTTTTTGCCGATACTACCGTTAATGTAAATCCCACTGCCGAAACCATTGCACAAACTGCTATTTTAACCGCAGATGAAGTTAGCCGAACCTTTGATGTGGAGCCGCGGATCGCGATGCTGTCGTTCAGTAATTTTGGCAGTTCGATTAACGACAGTTCCAGAAAAATGGCCCGGGCAACTGAACTTGTAAAAGAGCTGCGTCCGGATTTAAATATTGATGGTGAAATGCAGGTCGATTTGGCGCTGGATATTGAACGTCGTACGAAGAACTTTGGCTTTAGCAGCCTTAAAGGTCGTGCGAATGTTTTTATCTTCCCGAATCTTGACGCCGGAAATATTGCCTATAAATTAATGGGACAGGTTGGCGGAGCCGAGACGATTGGACCTATTCTTGTTGGAATGGGGAAATCGGTTCATGTGCTGCAGCGTCGTTCCGATGTGGATACGATTGTGCGGATGGGCGCCATCGCCGTGGCTGATAGTGATAAATAAATAACCAAACAGGCCCGGAAATTTGGTTTTCCGGGCTTTTTGTTTTTATACGCGACTTCCTTTATATTTCATTCCGTTAAATTATATCTTTTAGGATAAGCCACTATGTGGCTTAAAACGTAATTAATGAGCAGGAAAAGAAAAAATGGTGTTAAAAGATTTTAAACAATTATTAGGATTGGTCGGGAAGCGGGAAAAGCAGCGGATTGCAGTTGCCATGGCGCAGGATGCCGATGTTTTAATGGCCATTGACGCCGCCTATTCCGCGGGTCTGGCCGAAGGAATTCTGGTCGGTTCTAAGTCCGAATTGCAGAAGATTGCAGAGGCGCAGCAAATTTCACTAAATAACTATGAAATTATTGATACGGATGATGAAATAGAAGCGGTTCGTAAATCTGTTGAATTGGTACGTTCGGGTCAGGCCCAGGTTATTATGAAAGGATTGTGTAGTACGGCCGTCTTTTTAAAAGGGATTCTAAATAAAGAGA
>JANTFQ010000200.1 GCA_024763405.1 Calditrichaceae bacterium | reverse complement strand
TTTCCCCGGGTAAAATTGATTTATAGTCCAGAATTGGAAAATCCAAAAAAACAAGCATCAAAAAACAATGAACAAATTCTAATACCTAAAAGAGGCTTCACCGTCTGAGAACTATGCGATTATTCCTTTGAAATGTATATGCCGACTAGCGCATCCATCCACTGACTGATTTGTCATTTATAATATGCCTTTTGGATTTTGGTCATCCTTACAATTTCTTAAAGACCTGAATATTGTAATAATTGGGATTGTCAAAATCCTCAAATTTATCATAATTGGCAATCAGATCTTTGACGATCATGTCAATATCGTAGTGCGGTTTAAAGCTAAGCATATTGCGGGCTTTTTCGATACTCACTTTATAATTGCGGTAATCCTGAATATGCTTAATATTCAGTTTAATGTCCATATCCATATTTTCCTGTACCGTATTGCGTACCATATCGCCCACCTCGCCCACGGTGTAATTGGCGGAGGCCACATTAAAAATACCGGAAATGGAGGGACTTGCTTCAATAGCCCGGATATACGCGGTCACAGCGTCGTGGATACTGAGAATGGGACGCCAGATGGCCGGATTATTAACGGTTATTTCTTTATTTAGTATGGCGCTTTTAAACATCGTGTTTACGATAAGATCGAGGCGCATGCGCGGACTATAGCCGCTTACCGTACCCTGACGCAGAGCGATGAAGGAAAAGTTTTCATCGGCCATGGCACGCACCGCCTGCTCACCTTGTAACTTGGAAATACCGTAGGGATAATTGGAAACAGCGGGAGAGGTTTCATCGTACAGTTCGTCCACCGTGTACCCATAAACCGAACAGGAACCGGCATAAATAAAACGCTTAACCCCGGCCTGTTTAGCGATAAAACCCATAAAAGCGGGCGCTGCTGCGTTGGAAATAAAATTCTGTCCCGGTGAAAACTCGGCCATGGGATCGTTGGAAAGCCCGGCCAGGAAAATAACCTGATCGTATTTTTCCATTTCAGATGTCTGCATTTCAAAAATATCTTTTTTAATGCGGCCTACATTTTCTGGCAGATGATCGCCAAACCAGAATAAATCAATAACATCAATTTCGTAGCCCCGCTCCAGCAGACGTGGGATGAGGGTTGAGCCGATATAACCGGCACCGCCGGCGACTAAAATTCGCATCGTGGTTTTTCCTTATTTTTTTGCTTTGCGAAAGTTTCATACTTTCGTAAAATTATTTTTTTCCTAATCTGAGAGATTCTTCAGAATTATTTAAATCCTTTTAAATGGATACCCGCTTTCGTAGGGAAATTGTCAAACTAAATCCTGCTTCGGATCATAGATAAAATTATCAGAATCTGGAGAGTTTAACCACTCCCGTAAGGTTTGCGCTCTTGCGTCTTTGTCCGAAAGGATTGGATTCTCCACCGGCCATTCAATTCCAATTTCGGGGTCGTTCCATAAAATACCGGATTCGGCCCCGCCGTTGTACAAGCCGGTAACTTTGTACTGAATTTCGGCATATTCGGAAATAACAGAAAATCCCCGGGCAAATCCCGCCGGCGCATAAATCTGCAATCGGCTGTTATCTGAAATAATCCGGCCGTACCACTGTCCCAGCGTAGGCGAACCTTTGCGAATATCTACCGCTACCAGAAAGGCTTCGCCTTTGGTCACGCGCATCATCTTGGCCATGGGCGGTTCCCACTGGAAGTGCAGCCCGCGGGTAACCCCTTTTACCGAACCGGAATGATTATCCTGCACAAAATGCGACGGAAGTCCCAGTTCTTTAAATTGGTCTTCGCGGAACACTTCCGTAAAAAAGCCGCGCGCATCCTGAAAACTTTCCTGCTTGATAACCGCTACCGCACCGAGGTGCACCGATTCTATTGTTGCCTGCATATCATTTCCTTTTCAGATATAAAATAAGAATATGTTAATATTTTACGAACCAGTCAAGGACTGAACAGATACTATTTTAGATTGTGCATGGATACCGTCAATACACTCCAAACGATT
The DNA here is from genome assembly GCA_024763405.1 of Calditrichaceae bacterium. Taxonomy (GTDB): domain Bacteria; phylum Calditrichota; class Calditrichia; order Calditrichales; family Calditrichaceae; genus JANTFQ01. The sequence goes on along the minus strand of JANTFQ010000200.1, from coordinate 2,982 downwards.
GAAATCCAAAAAGCTGCGTTTGGTTCAGTCTCCTTTAACCAGCGCTCTAAATGTTTTCTTCCCAAACAGAAAATACTGCAAAATTATACTTTTGGGGAATAATAGTTTTTCCACTTCTCCCGGATCGGCAATGCAGTTTTTCTGGGTCTCCTTGCGCTTTTTCAGAATAAAACGCAGATGCCCCCACACCCAAAAATGCGCGTTTATAATGGCCCGGGAATGCTGAAAATCGAAGCGCACAAAAGCCGAATATAAAATATTGATCGTATCCAGCATATAGCGTTTAAAAAGTGTCGGCAGCAGTTTTTTAGACGAGAGATTTTTAAAGAGCATAAAAATACCGTTACGGTGATTCCAGTACAACTTCATAAAACTAAACGGTTTTATGGTCCCGCCGTCAAAATGCAAAATCATTGAGCGGGGAATTACTTTTAATTTATACCCTGCCAGGTGCAGCCGCCAGCATAAATCTATTTCTTCCATATGATGTACAAAATCTTCATCCAGATTGCCGCTTTTCTCCAGGGCGGAGGCACGCACAAACATGGCCGCCCCGCTGGTCCAGAACAGTTCCGTTTCATCGTCGTACTGACCTTCGTCTTTTTCAATATCAAAAAAGAGCCGCCCGCGCATAAAGGGGTAACCAAGATGATCCATAAAGCCGCCCGAAGCGCCGGCATACTCAAAATAGCCCTCCTGCACCATCGATTGGATTTTGGGCTGCAAAGCGCCGATGCTTTCATCCTTTTCGGCCGCTTCCACCATAGGTTCCAGCCAGTCCGGTTTAACCTTTACATCGTTATTAAGCAGCACAAAGTATTTGGCGTCCGATTTGGTAAACGCGATATTATAGGCCCTGCTGTATCCGGAATTACTGCCGGTCTGTAAGATCTGCACTTCAGGAAAGTTTTGCGCTACATATTCCACATCGTTTTCCGTGGAAAGGTTATCCACCATCATCACGCTAAAATTAGGGTACGTGCAGGCGCGCAGCGATTCGAAGCAATCCTTTAAAAACTGCTGTCCATTATAGTTTAAAACCATCACAGCGACGGAAGGAGAATCACTGTTTCCGTCCCGGTGCATTGTTTTTGTTTTATCATCCATTGATAGGTTTATCCCGTGTTCTTCTTTTCCAATCGAATGTCAATAATCCGATTGTGATCATTAAGGTAAAAATAGTAATCCACATCCCGATGTTAAAAGCAGTCGAATCATACGACATTTCTATTGTATGTGTACCGGCCGGAACAGCGACGCCCCTCAAACAATAGTTTATCCGTAAAAGTTCCGCCGGCTGGCCATCGAGTTTCACCTTCCAGGCCGGATACCAAATTTCGCTGATATTCAGGAGACCGTTTTGTACAGTATTCACCTGGTATTTTTGATAATTATTGCCATATTTCGTGCAGGTTACCGAATTTTTAACCGCACTCACATTTACCTGTGGAAGCTCCAGGCCGCATTTTTTTTCAACGAGCGTTTCATTTTTAAAATCAAGACTATCCGATTTGATATCAACGGCAGCCTTTTCTGGAGATGAAAGAACGGTTTTATAGGTCATCCGTGAATGTGGCAGAAAATGGTCCTGCGCCTGAAAATAGGACTTCCGTGTTTTCTGATCCGTCTTGATCCTATAGCGGACCGCTAATAATTCCGGCCAGGATTTGCACGGCGGTATTTTGCGCACCAACTGCAAGGCGTTAAATCCTTCAATAAGCATAATTTTATTAATCATCCCGGAATTTCTTCTGAGAGGCAGTACAAATTTATTACGCATTTTTACCCTAAAAATAGTATCCGGCGGCTCCGGCCTTAACACACGGGAAAGATTCGGATTCATTTGATATACTTTTTCGGGACTGACATTGTGGTTTTTAAAACCAGAAAGATTCAGTGTCAGGTCTGCAATAACCAGCGTAATTAGTAGCAGTCCTGCAATAAGCGCCGGAATTTTAGTTTTATAGAATAAAAAGATAACCGCACCTGAAACAAGAATTAAAAGGAAAGCCGTTAAGCCGTAGCCTTTGATTTCGCCAATAAATTGCGGCGGTGCGCCGAATACAGAAGGGATAATGCCGCTCAATATGCCGAGAGACAAAACCAATGGAATGCCCGCGGCAATTGCGATTAGGGTTACCATTCGGTTATCTTTTTGCCTGCGCAGTGCATCGAAACCAAAACCGGCAAAAATAGAAAATACCAGCGTCAGATAATAGATTGTACGCGCCGGAAAGCGGAATTTATCAAAACCGGGCAGATTAAACAGCAGTTTAAAAAGGAAGCCATTGGAACCCAACGCATGCAGAAATCCGAAAAGAGCGGCAAATATTAAAAAAGCGCTCAGACGGGATTTATAGTTCTTCATCATTCCGATTAATCCCAGAATCAGGGCCGGGATGCCAAAATAGAAGGCCGTCTCCCAGAAATGATACCCTTTACGCAAAGCGAGATAAAAAGGAACGTGTTTAATCTGTGACATATCTGTAAAGCCAAACAGCTTTGGCGTTAACATCGTTAAAAGTTGTTTCCATTGCAGAGAACCGTCTACCGCTTCTTTATAGGTTAACAGCGTTCTTTTGGACAAAGAAGCTAATTCCTGTGTATGCAGCACCTGGATGGCGGAAACGCCAAGTGCAATTATAAAGGGTAAAACAGCGAGCCCTGCAAAAATTAGAATCGTACGCCCTTGTATTTCTTTGGAAACCACTCCTGCAATGCCATACCACAGAATAAACAGACCGATAAAAAACACATTGTAAAAAATGGCCTGCGGATGTCCGACCAGCATGGTGCCGCCCAAAACAAGACCTGTAATAAGCGCGTGCTTCCATTTTAATTGTGTGATTGTTTTGTGGAAAAGCAAAAATAAAAGTGGAATCCAAGCAAACTGGTAGATAAATGTCTGAATAACAATCCGCCCGACAAGGGCGCCCGAAAGCGAATAGGACAGGGCGGCAATAACAGCAGCCGTTCTGCTCA
>JANTFQ010000199.1 GCA_024763405.1 Calditrichaceae bacterium | reverse complement strand
CCGACCCAGGTTTTTTTCCGATGCTTCCACATACACCGTTAAACCAGACACATTTAAAATAAAGCGTACCTGTGGAATGCTGAGATTATTAACAATATTTTGAGCCAGTTGCGAAAATCCTTCCGGCTGCATCTGTTTGATGGCAACCTGTGCCTGGATAATCTGCAGCTTGTCACCCGACCCAACCCGTGATACCTGACAGCGGGCAGCGCCCTGGCGATTGGTTTCGAGATAGTTTACCAGCGTTCCGTTGCCGCGGACAAACGAAAAGGCCAGCGGCAGACCACTCACCTTGTGCGCCGTTCCGGATTTATCACGGAATGTAGCCGTTACGAGAAGCGGTTCTTTTAAGGCCTGGCTGCTTTTTGCTGAAAGACGGGTTGAGGGACTGCTTAATTCCAATGCGGCCAGTACTTCCTGCAGGGCGCTGAAAATTTCATTCTGTAAAATAACGCTTTTACCGTTGATTTTGGCTTTTAACGGTTCTGTTAAAAATTCCTGCATTGCACCGATTGCCTGCACATACATGCGCAGCGCCGAAGCGGGATCGAGTGCGGCTGTTTTTTGTCCTGCTTTTTTGTACAAATCCAGAGCCAGCTTCCGGGCGCTTTCCCGGCGTTCGGCCCGTTTTTGTTTATACACATCTTTGGAAAGACGGTAGTAAACCCAGTAGGTGTTTTCATCTTCCCAGGTTCCGGCTGCTTCGTAGCCTTCTAAAGAAGCCTTGGTGCTGGAACGCACCTGGGATTTTACGTCTTCTTCTACAATGCCGGATTTTTCCGTTAAATTATGAATAAAGTCGCTGGAAATATTCACCTGAATCTCGGAAGATAAATCCTGCAGGGCGTTGTCCTTTGCCGCCTGACGGTAGTCGGCTTCATTGCCTTCTTTGGGCGCGGAACCAATCCCAATATAATAGAATGGGGTTACCGGACGCTGATCCAGCCAGGCCGGTCGCTTTGTCTGAGCAAAGACATTGGTTTGGAGCAGACAGATACTTAGAATAAATAAACTACGCAATAAAGCTTTCATTTTATTTTTCCTAACCTGTTAATAGTATTTTGGGAAAAAGTATTTTACGATTTATCATAAACGCAAACTGTGCCGCAGGGCACGAGGATAAATTAAAGAATCCGTTCTATTAAAGTCAATGGGAGCCTAAAGATCGAACGGATACAACCATTCTTCTGACTGGCTTGCCACTTGCGGGAAAAAAGTGCTGAAGCGCATTATTTATCTTTAATCGTATTATTCTGCGGTCTTTCTATTCCATAGTTCTGCATTTTTTTAAACAACGTTGTGCGTTCAATTCCAAGGTTATCCGCCGTTTGCTGAATTTTCCATTGGTTTTCTATCAGGACGCGGGTTATATAATCTTTTTCGAATCGGCTTATTTCCTCTTTAAGGGAGACCTGGGTATGGGAAATAGCAGAAATTTTTTTATCCATTTCTAAAGCAGAAAAAACATCGTTTATCTGAATAGTTTTACTGTTGGCAAAAACGCTTATTTTTTCAATTAGGTTTTTTAACTGTCGGATATTGCCTTTCCAGTTAAAGTTTTTTAATGCTTCCATTGCCTGTGGCGAAAAATCCAAAAGCTGTTTATTGTACGTATTGGCGTTTTGATGCAGAAAATACTTGGCTAATAGCGGAATATCATCCCTGCGCTCGTTCAGTGGTGGGATACGAATGGAAATAACATTTAACCGGTGATATAAATCCCGCCGGAATTGCCCCTTCTCAATCATTTCTTCCAGGTTTTTATTGGTAGCGGAAATAACCCGGATGTCAACTTGCTGTGTTTCATTCTTGCCGATTATTTCAATCTCGCCATCTTCCAAAACGCGCAGTAATTTAGCCTGCAAAGATAAAGGCAAATCGCCAATTTCATCTAAAAATAAAGTACCGCCGTCGGCCATCATAAATTTACCTGTTTTATCTGAGATCGCTCCGGTAAAACTGCCTTTTTTATGCCCGAACAGTTCGCTTTCCAACAGCGTCTCGGGGATGGCCGCACAGTTTACCGGGATAAATTTTTGACCGTTACGTTTACTTTTATTGTGCAGAGCTCTTGCCACCAAGTCCTTACCGGTGCCGGTCTCGCCTAAAATAAGTACTTTTGCGTCTGTGGGCGCTACCCGGTTTATAGCGGCAAATACCTGTTGCATTTGTTGGCTGTGTCCGATCATTTCATATTTTTCGGATATTCCAAAAAGCAGATTCTGTTTTTCGATAGCCCAAGATTTTTTCTCAATTGCCTTTTCGAGGGTAATTAAAATCCGGCTGGAATCGGATGTTTTTTCGATAAAATCGTAGGCGCCCTGGTGAATCGCATTCACAGCAATCGAGATCGTGCTCTGGCCGGAAATCATAATCACCGGCGTTAGTGGATGCAACCGTTGAATTTTTTGAAGCAGTTCCAGTCCGTCCATTCCGGGCATTTTAACGTCGGAAAGGATACAATCAAATTCAGCGCTCTTTAGTAAATCAAGCGCTTTAAAGGGACTGGCAACACAGGTCACCTTATATTTTTTATATTGCAAAAAATTTTTAATCGCCTCTAAAAAACTTTCATCGTCGTCAATGGCTAATATTTTAAACAAATTTTATACCCCGGGTTGATGTTTTAACTTTTTTAATTGAAAGGAAGGAATACAAGTTTTATGCCAGCTTAATTTGTTAGTTGTAAATTGCTTTGCTTCCCCCTTAGAAAAGGGGGACTGAGGGGGTTGTAAAATATCAACCGTCACGTTTTTCTTTGTTGATTTTGGCATTGTGATTCGCGAAATGTGAGAGTCTTTCTAACCCATCCCCTGTCCCCTTCCCTAACAATATAGGGAAGGGGAATAAACCCGATGTTGAAAATAATCAACAGCCTGTTGATTATCGTAAACCTAAAGTAAAGAGCAAAATGCAAGAACCCACCCTTACCCCCTTCTCCCGATAAACCGGGATTTCCGCTACGCTCAAACAAGAGGGGAACTCGTAATTTGTAATTACAAATTCGTAATTGATTTTGGCAATATAATCCGAAAAACCGTTCCAAAATTTTCTCTTGAAACCAGTTCGATTTCGCCGGAATGATCACGGATAATTTTTTGGGCGATGGCCAGTCCCATCCCGGTACCTTCCTTTTTAGTGGTAAAATAGGGCTCGAATATTTTCCCCTGATTTTCCGCTAAAATACCGGGCCCCGTATCGGCAATTTCAATTAAAATATTTTCTTTCCCTGCAGAATCCAAATCCTGTTCAAGGTTTATGGATATGGCGATTTTGCCCTTCCCCCGAAGGGCGTCAATGGCATTTTCAATAAAAATTTGAAAGGCCATCTCTAACTGGTTTTTGTCGGCAATTAGTTTGTCCGCATCATCATAAATTTGAATGGCGAGGGTAAGCTGCCCGCTAAAATAGCTGTGAAAGTGGGATTTGACTTTTTGCAAAATTTGAGCTAAAGATACTTCGCTAAAATTTGGCGCTTCCAGGTTGGAAAATTTTAGGAATTGCCGGGTCATCTCGCGAACGCGGCTGAGCTCTTTATTAATCAGTGTAAAATCCTGTTCCGTCTTTTCTGCGCTTTCCACATTTATATCGGCAAGTTTCAGCTGAAGCGTTTCCAGATTAAGCTGCACCGCTGCTAAAGGCGTCTTAATATCATGTGCCATTTTCTTTACCGTACGGCTCCAGACCCGCTGGCGGTCGGAGATAATTGGTTCCGTAAGATCGCGGATTTCCAGTAACCAGGCAAAGATATAATGGAAACCGGTTTTAAAGGGAATAACCGTTATTTGGCCTTTTATATCTCTGTTGTTTTTAATCACTGTCAACTCTTTTCGGGCCGGCTCTTTCGTTTGCATACTTTCCGAAATGCAATCCAAAATATCCGGGTATTCGTTAAAGGCCTTTATATAATTTTGCTTTTTTATCAGCGCATCCGAAAGAGGTAATAAATTTTGCACCCGGCTGTTGAAGTATGAAATACGGCCGTTGGGACGCAGCAGGACAATAGCGCTTTGAGTCTGTTTAAGCGAATAGATAAAATAGCTGAAATAAGTGTAAAGCACCGTGAGTAATAGATTGCTTAAAAAGAGTACAAGTGAAATAACTATGAACAAGCCGAGAAATATGAGCGGCAGCCATTTAAAAAGCGGATTGCCTGTGGCCTGATATTGATAAAAATGATCCGTAGTGCGAACGCCGATTTCCGGGGGCAGGTTGGGGCCGCGCAGGCGAAGGGAAAGATGAACGGGCCCGGGTAACTCTTTTTTAGCCAAAAGCGTCAAATCCTGATCGAATATCCCAACCCCGTTTTCCGATTCTATAAGCAGCTCCGACTTACCGTCCAGATCCATATCTTGTCCACGAATTTTTCGAGCATTGCTAAAAGCATTTTCTTTTAGGGTTAATGTATTGGCCGCGATGTCATAGCGCGCTAATTTATCATTATCAAAAGTTATGAATAATTGACGAGGGTTTTCCGCGTTATCCGGCGTTATATACAATCCTGCCATATTTTGGATGGCAAAATACTGGCGGCGTTTAAAGCGGCCGTTGCTGTCCACTAAGTAGATGCCCAGCGGTTTTTGGACGAATTCCGGCCCTACCCGGTAATGAGCTATGAGCAGGTAAGGTTTATCCTGAATCTGAACGGGCAGGGCTTTAACCGCGGATGGATAAGAACCGTAAGGAAGCGGCGGGAAACGTTCTTTTAAATGATGGTCTAAAATAAAAACCCAGTTTTTAAAATCGGAAAAGGGAACATTTTCCGGGCCGTTGCCGTTGGCTTTACCCAAAACGATTATTTCCTTCCGGCCGTCTCCGCTTAAATCATAGAGTAAAAAATTATCTTTTGATGAATGATTTTCAAAACGATTGCTAATTTTTTTATTTTTCAGATCAAAAACATAAAGTCCGCGCGGTTTTGGCGCCAGGCCCGGATGCAGAGTAAACAGCAGTTCTTTCCGGGAATCGTTATTGATATCATAAAGCCCGGCGCGCGTAATCCTGAAAAACGGAT
>JANTFQ010000198.1 GCA_024763405.1 Calditrichaceae bacterium | reverse complement strand
TTTGAACTCCACTATCCGCAGGCCTTTTATAACGATGAACTTTCGCTGATTTCATTCCTGGGAGAGACGGATGAGAGTACGCGCCGGAAATCCATCGAAACGACTATAATAAACCAGATAATTCGTCAATATCAGGGAAGAACGAAATTGGTTCGGATAGATGAACAATCAGAAAAAATAGAACTACTTTTTCAAATTAACTGAGGAGGCTCAATGAAGTCCAGGGTTCTAATTGTAGATGATGATCTTGATGCGCTCGAAATGATGCAGGATCTCTTTGACAGCAAGGGATACAAGTCAATGACAGCAATTAACGGAATTGATGCAATTACAAAAATAAAATCCCAGGAACCGGACATCATCCTTTCCGATATTCGAATGCCGGAGATGGACGGAATGGAGCTTTTGAAAATTCTTACAAAAGAATATCCGCATATTCCGGTGCTCATGATTACTGCGCACGGCACCATCAAAACGGCCGTGGAAGCGATGAAGGTTGGGGCCAAAGATTATATTTTAAAACCCCTCAGTTTAGATGAAATACTGGCCAAGGTAGAGCGCATTACCCAGTTAAATTCATTGATAAAAGAGAATGAATATCTGCTGAATAAATTACAGCAAACCTACGATTTTACCAACATGATTGGTAAGACGGATAAAATTCAGGAACTTTTTCGCCTGGTAAAAGATGTAGCGGCTACCAATACAACCATTTTAATCGGCGGAGAAAGCGGGGTTGGAAAAGAACTCATTGCCAATGCTATTCACTACAACAGTTCCCGTGTCAAGCGTCCGTTTGTTAAGGTAAATTGCGGTGTACTGGCCGAAAGCCTGTTGGAAAGTGAACTCTTCGGGCATGTGCGCGGGGCTTTTACCGGCGCTATTAAAGATAAAATCGGACGTTTCGAAATGGCCAATGGCGGCACCCTGTTTCTTGATGAAATCGGCGACATCTCTTTAAATATGCAGCTTAAATTACTTCGTGTTTTGCAGGAGGGCGAATTTGAACGTGTCGGGGGGACCGAAACCATGAAAGTGGATGTGCGCATAATCGCGGCAACCAATAAAGATTTGAAAAAATCCATCGATGAAGGAACTTTCCGGCAGGATTTGTATTACCGTTTAAATGTAATTCCCATTACGGTACCTCCATTGCGGGAACGACGGGAGGATATCAAATATCTGGTGAATCATTTTATTGATAAATTTAACCGTGTTTATGGTAAATCGATCCGGGAAATAGAACCGCGGGCTATGGAATTGATGGAATCCTATGCCTATCCGGGGAATATCCGCGAGTTGGAAAATCTGATCGAGCGTATTATCGTTTTGGATAAAAACGGCAAAATTACGGTTTCTGATCTGCCGGAAAATATTCGCGGGATTTCGGAAGAACGAACGATGGAAGAGGTTGACTTTGACAATGGCCTTAGTAATCTTGTAGAAGATTATGAACGGAATCTCATTGTTAAGGCTCTGGAAAAAAACAAATATAATAAATTCCAAACGGCTAAAATGCTCAATATGAACCGAAGTACCTTTATGTCGAAATTAAAGAAATATGAGATAAAATAGGACAACTATTAATTTTCCAGTTTGCAGTCCGGTTCTATTATCCGGTTAAAAAGAGAAGGCGGCGATGGCAATTTCCTTTGATACCATTATAAACGATACGCACTCAGGCTCTCTGACAATTTCACAAAATATATTGGAATTGTATCAGGAATTGCTAAATGAATGTGCCGCGGGAAATGAAAAACCGGAAGATTGCTATAAATCTATCCAGGATGTGTCCAAAACGATATTAAAAATCCAACCCAATATGGCTTTACTGCGTTATTGCAGTAATCTGTTCCTGATGTATTTTAAACGAATTCTGAAAGCAGAGAACGAAAAGCAGGTCGTTCTCCGGGCCGCTTCCGATAAACTTTCCGAAATCCGGAAGGAATTGGAGCATAATATTGAACACATTGCGGGTATCGGGGCAAAACTCGTTGCCGCTTCCAATAATGTGATGACTATCAGCAGCAGTACGGTGGTCAATCAAATTTTGCTACGGGCCCATTCTTTAAAAAAACGTTTCCATGTTTATAGTTTAAAAAGTCATCCTCCCGACGAAGGAGTGCACACCGCTGAATTCCTTTTAAAAGAAAATATTAAAACCACTTTGATTGCGGATGCGGAAATGGGGCTGTTTATGCCGCAAATGAATTTTGTCCTGATTGGTGCAGACCGGGTATTTGAAGATGGTTTTGTGAATAAGGCCGGAACTCTGCCATTGCTGGTAACGGCAAAACATTTTAATGTACCCGTCTACCTTGCCTTTGATACGTGGAAAATTCTATTAAAACAAGATAAGGCAATTAAGTTTTTAGAACGCGAAAACAGTGAGATTTACAACAATAAAAAACATAAACTGCACGTACAAAACTTTTATTTTGAGAGTATTCCTCTCAATCTTGTCCAAAAGGTTATTTGCGAAGATGGGGTTTTCGAAACGGGTGAATTTATAAATTGGTATTTGAAAGGGTAAAAATGATTTCGGGTAAATTTATTGCAGAAGTCAATAAAAAAAAACAAATTCAGCTTCCGCCGGAGATTGTAACTCAATTAAAAATAAATAATGGGGATAAGATTGAAGTGCAGGTTAAGCGCATCCGATCCCGCCGCCTGGAACTAAAGATTTCAACAAATCCACTGGTTAAATTAATTGAACGAAAGTAACTATGAAAATTCAAACATTTTTTATTGACTCCAGCGCCTGGACCGCCATCGTAGATAATGAAAATCCTAACCACGATGCGGCACAGAAATATTTTGAACATCTGCTGGAAATAAATGCAAAATTGATTTCGAATAATGTGGAAATTGATGAGGCTGTAGTGCGGTTAAAAAATAAGCAAGGTGCGAAGGCAGCCAGCCGGTTTCTCGCTATTATTGACGAAGCTGTTCTCACGATTCATTTAAAAATAGACTGGATCTCCCGTCGCTTACGCCGCAGCGGACTGAATCAATATCTTAATTGCAAAGAACCCGGAATTTCTCTTCGGCAATTTTTTATTTATGAGTCACTTTCGCATAAACATGCGGAAATACTATTTTCATTTGATTCCGATTTAAAATATTTTAATATTCCAATTATGCCACAAATAGAATTGAACCGATGAAAGATTTGTTTTTTACAAATTTTAATATTGAAGCCGAACAGTTTATTGCCGTTTCCGGTGCTGGAAATAATACGGCTCTTATTCATTTATTAGCGGAAGAGGCAACAACTGCGGGGCTTCATTCACTGATCACTGCTTCTGCAGAACAGCGCTATCCCATTGAAGGGAAGGTACTAATCAGTGATGAAACAGATCTCCTGTTTCGACTTATCCGATCGGATGAACCTGAAGTAACCTATCTCGCCAGAAAAGTAGAAAAGGATTTATTAATCCCATTTGCAAAAAAAGAACTGCAAACTTTAATTCAAAACTCCGATACCGATACGAAAATATTTGTAAATTTGCATCCGGAAAACAAGGCGCCGGCGTTTTTTAAAAGTATGTTTAAGAAAGCACTGCATATCTGTACGGTCAATTTTAATGTATTGCGCCCGCAGCTGCTGGAAATTTATCAAAATACAAAAGTACATTCTTCTTCCATGGCTCAGAAAAAAATTCAGAAGCAGTTTCTGGCTCTTATCGAAGAAACTTGTCCTTCCTGCCTGACTATAAAAGATAAAAGGAGATGCATTCTTTTTATTGATCAAATTAAAAATGTGCTGGATGAGAATCTGTTCATTCCGATAGCCCGTCATTTTCAAAAAACAGAAGAGGTGACCATTCTCTATGGCAATCTCCATCAATACAGTGTGAAAAAAATATAATGTCTTCTATCTCTATTTTAATCACCGGAAGCGGAGATATCGCCACAGCTGCCGCCCTGCGTCTTTTTCGTTCCGGATACAAAGTAATCCTTTTTGCCAGTGATCATCCCATTGATGTACATCATAACAGAACGTATAGCAATGCCGTTTACAATGGAGAAAAAACAGTAGAGCAGGTTACCGCTTGTACACGAAGTGGATCGGCGGTCAAAGGAGACTGTGCGCCGGAGACACCGCTAAATGAGTTTGTCGCTTTTACCCATTCCAACCGTCAGATTCCCATTATCACACAGGAAGATCTGTCTGCAATTGCTGCACTCCGTTTTAATTATATTTTTACAGCGGATATGCCTTTATTTGATAAATTACCGTCCGGAGTAACAGACTCCGCTGTCATTATTTGCAAGGCAGAAGATACCTTCACTGCCGGAAGTCGTTACCAGGTTTGTGCTGACCCTGTTTGTTTGGGACGGGTTATTTATCCCTTTAACCGGGATGATTTCATTGATTGTGGTAAGGTACTACCGGATTCCGGCCCTAAAGAAGAAGTTCACGCGCCTCTCGAAGGGGTCTTTACAACCACCGCAACAATCGGCAATTTTATACACGAAAAACAGGAACTGGGCCGCATCAATGATATTCCTATTCTATCACCTGCTTCCGGAAAAATAAGCGGATTACTGAACAGCGGCTTGATTATTCCGGCGGGGACCGTCTTTGCCGAAATCTGCTCCCTCTCAGATCCGGCTCCGGTAAAACTGATTCCGGCTGAAGCATCGGCAGTTGCGGGCGGTGTTTTAGAAGCGATTTTATTTGATTTGAATCTTGGGAAATCTAAATAGAGTCTGTTCATAAATTCAAGGGACATGCTTGATTTTGCGCAGAATTCTAACCTTTTCTATTCAGCTTTAACCGCGGGTGGGTTATCGAAACCATAGTTTAAAACGGAAAGGATTTTTATGGAGGCAGTAAAAAACGCACTTCAAATGGCGAGTAATACAGTTTGGGGATGGCCGCAAGTCATGCCGCTTATGGTGGTTATCCTGCTGGGAACCGGAATCTTTATTACGCTGCGTTTGCGCTGGATTCAGCTTTTCCGGCTGAAACATGCATGGAATGTAATTCGAGGGAAATATGACAATCCC
>JANTFQ010000197.1 GCA_024763405.1 Calditrichaceae bacterium | reverse complement strand
ATTTTTTTTAGAAATTTATTGGACGAAAAGAAGGTCATAACTTTGTCATACTGCTCTTGCCCGCCGGCAAATAAAATGCTAACCTCGGCGTCATTTACAATATATTCCACTTCGGCAGCAGAATTCGTCGCATAAACCGTAGTTGTAATTCCCCGAACTCCCATTATGCCATAGTCAGCAATGCTCCATTGGGGTTTATTTTGAGAAAATATTGCCGCCCGGTCCTGTGTATCAAAACCAAAGCGCAGCAGAGCTTTGGAAACCGCTTCGATTTGAACGCCCATTTCTTTCCAGCTAATGCTGCTCCATCCGGCATTATTTTTAGAATAGAGGGCCGGTTTGTCATTATACTTTTCAATTTGCTCCAAAATCATTTTGGTGAGATGTGTGTATGCCATTTCCTCTCCTAATCATCCTTGTAAAAACAAAATTCAACGGAACAATTTCACAAAATTTTTGGATAAAAAATGTAAAAATAGTGTAAAAAAAAGAGGCTTTATTTTCAGAAGTTTATTGACGGGTAAAAAAGAAGAATGAGAATGGCGTTATTTTTTGAATTATTCTTTTGAAAATACGTTTATTCGAACCCCTTATCCATCATCCGGATAAATATTTCTACCAGCTCCGGATCCCATAATCCTTTATTTGTTTCATCGCGGATTATTTTAACAGCTGTTTCGTGGGACAAAGCATTCCGGTAGGAACGTTTTGTGGTTAAGGCGTCATAGCAGTCCACGATACCCATAATACGGGCATGGACCGGCGTTTCATATCCAACAAGGCCTTTAGGATAACCACTTCCGTTAAAGCGTTCGTGGTGGTAAAGAATCGTAGGAAGAAGGGGTTTTAAGGTTTTGAGAGGTGCGCAAATTTTTTCGCCTTCCGTAGGATGAGTTTTAATAATCTCAAATTCTTCTTCGGTTAATGGTCCCGCTTTTAGCAAAATGCTGTCACTGATAGCAATTTTACCAATATCATGAAGAATACCACCCCGGCGCAATATCAATAAATCACTTTCAGCTAATCCAAGCTCATGTCCCATTTTTTCGGCCAGAAAGGAGAGCCGTCCGCAATGCCCCTCGGTGTATTTATCTTTTGCTTCAACCGCGCGGGCCAGACTAAAAATCACTTCTTCCGCATTTTCCAGTTCATTCACATATTCACGCAGTTTTAGAAGATTGCTGATACGGGCACGCAATTCAAAAATATTAAACGGTTTGGAAATAAAATCATCCACCCCGGCCTTTAGCCCCTTCAGACGGTCTTCCCTTCCCTCCAGAGCGGTGATCATAATGATAGGAATAAGCCTTGTTATACGGTCCGCTTTAATAATTTTAGCTGTTTCAAAACCACTGAGTACGGGCATTACCGCATCGAGTAAAATTAAATCGGGCAGGGTGTTTTCAATAATTTGCAGTGCTTCCTGTCCGTTGGAAGCTTTAAAAATTGCATACGATTCTTCTGCTAAAATATCCTCAATAATTTCGATATTTTCAGGGACATCATCCACGACAAGTATTTTAGGTTTCTGACTATACTCGGACATCGTAACCATTCTTTATACGCTTATTTATTGTTTCGGCCACTATTATTTAATTTTAAGTAAAAAAAAAGGACAGAACGAATTCTGTCCTTTTCGTATTTAGATTTAACACGCTTTACTTGATTTCAAATGTGTTGCCGGAATTAAGAAGTGTCTCGAGGGTGCCTTCCCCTTTTTGCGCGGTGACATCTTTGATCTGTTTCACGAGCATATTTTCATAGGTCGGGATATGCGCATTACGGAAAACACCAATCGGCGTGGGCATATGTGTTTCCATCGTCAAATTTGATAAAGCAAATTCGGCTGCGGGATTGCCGCCGTCTTCGGCATGTTTAATCAGTGTCTCTTCCGGGTGATCCGCCAGATTTACAATTTCAAATCCACTGCCATTCCAGTTTAATGCCTTTTCATCATCCTGACCAAAAATGAAAGGTTTATCATTTTCCATATAAATCAGGTTATCTTTCTTCACCTTTTTATCGGTAAGAGGGGCATAAGCACCGTCATTAAAGATCACACAATTCTGATAGACTTCCACAAACGATAAGCCTTTGTGCATGGCAGCTCTTTTTAGGATATGTTCCAGGTGCTTTGGTTCCCGGTCGATTGTACGGGCCACGAAGGTAGCGCCGGCTGCGAGAGCCATTTCAACCGGATTGAAGGGTCGTTCAATCGATCCATAAGGAGACGATTTTGTAATCTGACCCTGCACGGAGGTTGGTGAATACTGTCCTTTAGTGAGACCGTAGATTTCATTATTAAACAATACCACCGTAATATCAATATTTCGACGGCAGAGATGAATGAAATGATTACCGCCGATACTCAGAGCATCGCCGTCACCCGTCATTACAAATACTTTTAAATCGGGATTTGCGATTTTTACACCCGATGCAACTGCGGGTGCACGCCCATGAATGGTATGATAACCATAGGTATCTACATAGTACGGAAAACGACTGGAACAACCGATTCCTGCGATAAAAACGATGTTTTCTTTTTTTACGCCCAATTCAGGCAGGACTTTTTTCATCTGAGCCAGAATGGAATAATCGCCGCACCCCGGACACCAGCGGGCTTCAATTGGAGAATTAAAATCCTCGCGTGTTAATTTTACTGGTTCTATATTCATTGTATCAGCCATTTTATTATCCTTTCAACTGAGATTCGATTGCTTCGAGCAATTCACCGGAATTTATCGGGAGCCCGTTTACTCTGTTAAAACCCTGTGCGTCTACGAGGTATTCCGCACGAATCAGTTGTTTTAACTGCCCAAGGTTTATTTCCGGAACTAAAACTTTTTTAAAGTTTTTAATGATGTCACCTAAATTTTTAGGCATCGGGTTAATCCATCTTAAATGATACCACGAAACACTTAAACCACGGCTATGAGCTTCTTCCATGGCCTTAAATACAGAACCGTAAGTACTTCCCCAGCTTATTACCAGCAATTCACCTTCGGGGTTTCCATAAAGTTCCGGTTCTGTGGTATGCATATTGACGCGCTTAACTTTTTCTGCACGTAGATTAACCATTTCCTGATGTACTGCAGGAACATATGAAACATTTCCCGAAACATCTTTTTCCAGACCACCAACATGATGTTCAAAACCGGGCATTCCCGGAATGGCCATTTTCCGGGCCAGTGTTTCCGGGTCACGTTTATACGGCTGATAATTTTCTGCATCATCCGCATAGTCCACTTTAATAACCGGTAGATCCTCAACTTTGGGGATAAGCCAGGGTTCCGCGCCGTTAGCGATATATCCATCGGTTAAAAGTACAACCGGGGTATTAAATTTAAAGGCGATTTCCATGGCTTCAAAAGCCGCACTAAAACAATCAGACGGCGAATTTGCAGCAATTACGGGAACAGGTGCTTCACCGTTACGGCCATACATCGCCTGCATAAGGTCGGCTTGTTCGGTTTTTGTAGGTAAGCCGGTTGAAGGGCCGCCGCGCTGAACATTGACAACGACCAGCGGAAGTTCGGTAATAACCGCCAATCCAAGCGCTTCCGATTTTAAAGCCAAACCAGGACCGCTGGTTGTGGTAATAGCCATATCTCCTGCATACGAAGCACCGATAGCAGAAGCAATACCAGCGATTTCATCTTCTGCCTGAAAGGTTTTAACGCCATAGTTACGATATTTTGCCAGTTCGTGTAAGATATCACTGGCAGGCGTAATCGGATAACTGCCGAGATAGAGTTCTTTACCGGCACGTTTTGCTGCGGCAATAAATCCCAGAGCGGTAGCTTCATTTCCGGTAATATTACGATATTTTCCAGGTTTTTTATCGGCTTTGTCAATCCGGTATGACGTTGTAAATATTTCGGTAGACAAAGCATACGTATATCCTGCCTGAAGAGCACGTGTATTGGCGTCAATCAGTTCCGGTTTGTTTTTAAATTTTGCATTGATCCATTCGATAGTATGATCCATGGAACGGCTATACATCCAGTATGTCATACCAAGAGCAAAAAAGTTTTTAGAACGATCCTTGTCTTTTGGTCTAAGAGGAGAATCTTTTAACGCTTCACGAGTTAAAGTTGTAATCGGTACCCGGAATACCTGGTATAATTTAAGGCTGTCATCTTCGAGCGGATTGGATTCGTATTTTGCCAAATCCAAATTGCGCTGCTGGAATGAATCCGTATTTACGATTATGATACCGTTATCACGCAAAATCGGCAGATTTACTTTAAGAGCAGCCGGATTCATGGCAACCAATACATCCGGTGCATCACCGGGTGTATGAACCGGTTTGGAACTTAGTTGAATCTGAAATCCGGAGACGCCGAAGGTTGTTCCGACCGGTGCGCGAATTTCTGCCGGATAATCCGGAAACGTATTCAGATCATTGCCCGCGATTGCCGTCGTGTCCGTAAACTGGCCGCCTGTTAACTGCATGCCATCTCCGGAATCACCGGCAAAACGAATCGTAATGCTGTCCAGTGTTTTTACTTGTTTATCACTCATCTTTCCCATCCTAATTTATGTTTGTTCGAGAAAAAAATTAATTTCGATTTAAATATTCAAAGAATTTAGCTATTAAAATCAGGTAATTCAACAATAAGAGAAGTTTATTTAATTTTTTATTTTATTTCTTCTATAAATTGTTAAAACTCTGTCGGCATGAGTTAATAATTCTTGATTAGAATAAAAATTTTTCCGGAATATTTTTCTGCTTTTGCATAAAAAAAACGGCTGCTTTTAAATAAACAGCCGCCTTTTAATTTTCATAAATACAGAAACAGAAATGGTATGTTGGGTGAACGAAATCCACCGCCGGGTTTTAACCATTTTGTCTTCTCAGTTATTCCGGGGCTCCCATTATCAATCCATGTTGTTGGGATAACCAATCCGGTTTATTTTGCATACTCAGCCCGCATGGACTGCGCCAGGTGTTTTATTTCACCCAGGTCTTTGGTCATTTGTTCCCATCCATACCAATAGGCGTAATCGGGATTGACATGGAACATCCCCT
>JANTFQ010000196.1 GCA_024763405.1 Calditrichaceae bacterium | reverse complement strand
AAAATCTTTTGTGTATTGATAAGTTCCAGATTTGTAATACTGCCTTCTTTATAGCCCAGCCGGGCCATCTTCACCGCCTGCTCTGCTTCGTTTTTACCCTCTGCCATAGCCGTAATCTGAGACTGTTGCAGGCGTGCTTCATGGTAAGCGTTAATTACCTGCTGTAAAATTTGCTTTTTCAATTTTTCCCGGGTTTGTTCAATTTGCCGCAACCGCAATCCGGCAATCTGATAGTCTGCTTTTTGCGCACCCCAGTGCCAGAGAGGTAAGCTTATGTTAATCATTCCCTGCCAGCCATTATTGCTTTTCGACAAAGGTGGATTGTTATCCCATCCATAATAGAGGTTCGCGTCGGCAGTAGGTAAATTTTTAAGAAACGCGGTTTGCCGTTTTATTAAGGCCAGTTTCTCTTCCAATTGCAGTGCCTGCCATTCGGGACTGTTTTGTAACGCATTTTTTTTATAAAAAGATAAACTATCCAAAGCGATTATCCGGGTTTGGAAATCACTTATTTTCAGCGAATCGGAAATTGAAATCCCAACCAGTTCTTTTAAATGATTTAGCGCTGCAACGTACTCTTTTTCTGCCTGATGCAGACCGTTTTTCTGTAACAGATATTCCACGTGTGATTTTTTTACATCTAATTCGGGAACGGAACCGGATTCAAAAAGTATTTGGCTCTGTTGGTACATCAATTGGAATGAATGCAGATTTTCTTTGAGAGCCTGTTTTTTACCTTGCAATTTTAAGGTGTTAAAATAAGCATCGACCACTTGCAGAATCACTTCCTGCCGTACCTGGTTGAGGACAACGCCCTGTTTTTTTCGTTCAAGATTATTCTGCCGAAATAGCCCCCAGCTCTCTGCACTAAAAATAGGTTGATGCAGCGCTAAATAAGCCAGCGTTTCTTTTTGACCGTTTGCGCCCACAAAATCGGGATTGCCTTTACGATAGGTTGAATAAATATAGCCGCCTTCGGCATCCAGAGAGGGCAATAAGTCTTTAATGGCTTGTCCCCTCTCAAGATTACTAATTTTGGTTTGTGCATCCTGCACGCGCACATCGGCATTCTGCTCGAGCGCCCGATGGATGAGTTCCTGCAGAGCAAGCTCAGCTTGCGCATGAACAAATAAAGGCGACAAAAAAACAGGGAAAAGTATTAATAAAGACAGCTTATAGCATCGCATTTGAAAATCCTTTTAACGTACAGTCATTATTTATAACCGAGTGTTTTTTGTTCTGAGATCGGCAAATTATTTACTATCACCTAATCTGAGTGATTGTTATGGCTTATTTAATGGAGAAGCATCATTGCGAAAACCTGCAAGGTTTGAAGCAATCTCACAGAAGATCGCCACATCCGTCAATCAGTAGGTCTGATTGTCCGCCTTTCGGCGTGACCGACGGATTCGCGATGACCTGTCCGGCTACGCTGTCCAGACGGGCGTTCAACAATCGCTCAACTTATGTATCAAATAATATCAGCCTGAATGCTCACCATTTTTTTCCGTGACACTCGTAGCAGGAAACACCTACATCACCCCCGCGCAAATCCGCACCGTGGCAACTAACGCAATTAGTTAGTGGATCGTTTAAGCCCGGTTTGTGCATGGCCCCGCTTTTACTGATGGTATGATCCTGCGGGGCATCATACTTAGATTTATTCGAGGTTGGTGAAGAACAGGCAATCATTAAAATACAACTGAACAGCATAAAAGATTTCATCATCCACTCCATTCCTTATTTAATTGACATTACAGTTTCATCCATAGTACCAGATTCGCTACACGTCCGTCGATGGGCATATAAATATCTTTAAAATGTGGATTATCAAGGGGCGGCTGTACCATAGTTTCGTACTTGCTCTGCCGTTCATCCAAAATATTTTCTACATTGAGAATCAATGAAAATTTATCGAACATTTTTTCAAACATCAGCCCGAAAAAATAATAAGGACGCCCTTTGCCACCATCCGGCAGAACCTGCTCTCCGGTATAAAATGCTTCCAGACCGGTCCGCCAACTACCTTCCTGCTCAAAAGTGGTCGTGATATTTAACTTATTTTTAGGGGTGAATGGCAGGGATTCATTTTTATTTAGAATCGTACGCTGCACATCTGTAAACGTATAATCGGCGAAGACTTCCAACTCATCTATGTTAAGAATCAGGTGTGTTTCTGCGCCGCGCGCATTCAGCGGGCCGCGCACAAACGTAAAACTGCCATTTGCGTCGGGAAGCGCAAACTGAGCCTGTTCCATCCAGGTGGCATAAAGGGCCTGATTCACACTCAGCGAGAATTCCCCGCTGGCAAAGCGGTAGGTCGCGTCAAAGGCGACGTCGCGGGATTTTTCCGGTTCTGCACTAAATCCGGAATGAATGTTGTAGGTGAAATAGGAATGCTGCGGCGCAACCGAATATAAGGTTGGAACGCTGTAACCCATTCCGCCTGACAGACGTAATTTAATATTTGGGCCTACCGTATATAACAGCGCACCGTGCGGCAGGAAAAAAGATTGTTCTCCATTCCAGTAATCCCAGCGTAGTCCGGCGTGCGCCATCCATCCGGTGGCAAATTCCCAGTCATCCTGCACAAATAATCCGGCCGTGGTAAATCGATTATCATACAAACGGCTATGTTGCTTTTGGGATTGGTTGAAGTCGTTGTGAATCAAGGAAGCACCGGCGACCACTTGATGCGTTCCAAACGGTTTAAAATAGCTGGCCTCGGCAAATCCGTAATTTTGTGTTCCGGAAAACCAGCTTCCGGGAAAAGCCGCCTGCTGCTTAAAATTCTGAAAGGATGTTTTAAGGGTGAATGCAGCGCTGTCGGTCCATTGTTTTTGAAAGCGCAGGTTTAGTCCCAGCCGTTTGGTAGCATATTTTTCTGCGTAAACGTGTACACTATCGGCCCCCTGTTCCAGCACATGCATATCGCCGCCGCTGCGGTCTTCAAAAAAAGAAGTCAGGCCAACCATAAGGGAAGTCGTTTTACTCAAATCATAAAACAAGCGCGGGTTTAGCGTGGTTTGCCGGAACTGCGGAATATCACTAAAGCCATCCCCGTCCACATCCTCCGCGTTTTGCAGACTTTGGCTGGCCAGAAATGTCAGGCCCGCTTTTCCATATTGGGCGCTGTAAAAGGAACTAATATCCCGGCCCTGGTGAGTGCTTTGATTGAGTAGTAAATCTAACCGCGGTTTATCCGAAGGTTTCCGGGAAACCAGGTTGACAATCCCGGCCACCGCCCCGCTGGCAAAGAGGGTGGAATAAGAACCGCGTGTGATTTCGATTTGCTTTAAATCCAACGGCGGTATTTGCAAAGGACTGAATCCCGATGCCAGACCGCTGAAATCGGGAAATCCATCTTTGAGTATTTGGGTGTATCGTGCCGGCAGGCCCTGCAGGCGGAAACTGACCGCTCCACTGACGGCCGAAGTCTGCTGCGTGATGATGCTGCTGGACTCACCTAAAAACTTGGACACATTTCCCGGCCGGATAGCAATCTCTTCATTGACCTCTTCCTTGCCCAACACCTCGATACGTACCGGCGTTTTGGCGGCAATGCTGTTATTACGGGTGGAAGTGACCACGATTTGATCGCTGCTGAAGGGCGCCGATTCCAACAAAATAATCAGAGGTTGTTTGAGGCTCTCATTGGGAAAATAAAGCTGTTTTTGAGAGGTTTGAAAACCCACATAGGAAACAAGCAGCCTATGCTGCCCGGTTGGGATATTTTCGATTTGCGCCAAACCGGCCCCATTAGTGGAAGCGCCGATTTGCAGGGAATCAAAATAAACATTGGCGCCGACCAATGGCCGGCGGTCGGCGGCGTCTTTTACTAACACACTTAAACGGCTTTGCGCAAGTAGAGAAGAAATACACAAAAGCATGCTTGTAAGCAAAAAAATGGGTTTCATTGATCAGGTTACCTGTTAAGAAAATTAAGCACCCGGGCTACTGTCTGAAGGCCGATAACCGATACTGAAATAGCGGCCCGCGGAATAATACCCGGGGCCGCGGCTAAACAATTTCAGACAGAGCCTGGTGTGTTGATGCGCTCCAACATCTGCAATTGAACCAAATTAATCCTTATCTTCTTTGTCGTTGTCTTCCGTTTTTCCAGAATCTTCGTCCTTTTCCTTCTTCTCGATTTTCTGAAGTAGCGTACCCTGAGCGTCATAAATCGCGTCCAATTTAATTTCGCCCTTCTCAATTTCTGCCTCGTAGGTGGTTTGCCCGTCCTTCACGATTTTGGCCGCTTCTTCGATGTCATATCCGGCAAAGTCTTTGTCCAGGCTGGTTTTCACGGCAGCGGGTAAATCCTCTGCTTCCATTTCCGTTTCGACTTCCAAAACCTTACCCTGCCCGTTAAAGAGAACCGACATTTCCACATCATCCACTTCAAAACTGGCTTCGAAATCCGCATCTTCCTGGTCCCATTTAAGCTCTTCGGCCTTGGGATAGAGCGCTTTCAGTTTACTTTTTACAGCAGCGGGAATGTTTTGGTCCGATTGGGCACAGGCCGAGCCCAGGAAAATCGCCAGTACAAAAAGAAGTAATGCCTTCATAATAAACCTCCGTTTAATTTGAGTATCTATAAATTAATTGCGCTTAAAAGATAAGAAACAATTCTGAAGGAAATTTGAAGATAAAAAAAATGCCACCTTCGTAAATGAAGATGGCATGTCAAATATGTTAAATGCATATTTCTTCTTTAAAAAATACGCTATTGAATCAAATTAAAGGCGCCTTTAATCACAATCTCGGCATCGCCCAGGTCATCCGCATTTAAAACTTGCGTGTAACCGTCATTGGACTTACCTGTTAAAACTACCCGGCGGACAAAAGTGTATTGCCCGTTGTCAGCGGATTGTTTTACCAGAATATAATGGGTATTGTCCAGTTCAACTACCGCATCGGATGGCAGGGCGGGACGTTGTACTTCATCCACCAGAATTTCCGCTTCGATGTACATGCCCGGAATAAAATCGGTTTCTTGCGCTTCATTTTTCAAATGTCCGTGTACATTAATGGT
>JANTFQ010000195.1 GCA_024763405.1 Calditrichaceae bacterium | reverse complement strand
TTTCTCTCCCGCTGGTTTACGCGCCCCGGGGATCCGGCGTCGATGACGCGCTGCTGCAGATTGCACACAACGATCCGTTTAAAGACACCGTAGCCGTTGCCCTGCACGGATACGGTCTTGCACCAAAAATTGAGCCTTCGGTTTCCCAGCTTGATTTCGGCACCATACCTTTTAATGCGGATTCCATTCTCGATTTTACCGTCTATAACCGGGGTGAAAAAATACTGCTCGTTTTTTCGGATAGTCTTAAATTTAGCGCAGAAGCAGCCGGCGTTTTCAGTTTAAAAAAACCGGTAACACACGATATATCTCTTGAACCCGGCGATTCTGTTTCATTTTTAATTCGCTTTAAACCGGGAAATATGGGAATAAAAAACGGTACTTTATATCTTTCCTGCAACGATCCAACGCACACAGGTATCTCCATTCCCTTGTCCGGAACAGGAATGGACACCCAGCCGGCTGCGGTCACATTTGATGCCGCTCATTCCAGCCCGGTTTTCAACTATAACAGCAGCGCCGTTCTGAGCTTCGAAATTACAGCGCAAACCGGAATCGACTCGGCCTTTTTATATCTGCGTAAAGGCGGCGAAACCCGCTTTTATAAAACAGCTCTTTCCCGGCAGGAGCAAAGCGATAACTGGCAGATGCCGGTTGAGGCTGCCCGGGTAACCGAACGCGGTTTAGAATATTATATTCAAACATATCACGGATTCCGAACAACCCTTTCACCGGAAAACGGTTTTACACACCCGCTTTTTATCCCGGTTACGGTGCCGTTTCTCTCTTTCCCTGAGCAGACAAAAAAGAAAGCCTATCAGCATATTTCCATTCCGCTGAACACCAAAGGCCAAACACTCGCTGCTTTATTTGAAGATGATTTAGGAAAATACGACAGCGAAAATTACCGTATTTTTGATTATTCCGAAGAGACCGGCTTTATCGAAATCAAGAATCTGGATGTTACCCTGCCGCCGGGGAAATCCCTCTGGTTCATCACAAAAGACGCGCTTACCCTTGATGTGGAAAATAGCGTTTCGGTTTCTTCCAGCGACCCGTATGAACTTTCCTTAAAAAAGGGCTGGAATATGATTGCGGCGCCGTTTGCGTTTTCTTCTTCCTGGTCCGATGCAGCCCCTAATTATCCCCTCTATTTTTATACCGGAAGCGGATGGGATTTTAGCACGGAATTAACACCTTTTAAAGGCTATGCCGTCTATATGAACCGGGATACCTCTGTCTTCATATTACCAACCGAAAACGGAACAACCAGCGCCCTGGCGAAATCCGGCGCTTTTATCGACGGAGAAGACTGGCATATCCAGTTGCAGGCCGAAAGCGGTAAGTATAAAGACCGTTTTAACTTTGCCGGTGTGCATCCGTACGCATCGGACTCCGAAGATCGCTTTGATTATCACGAGCCGCCGGTGATAGGAAAATACGTATCTTTATATTTTAATAGGAACGAGAATCAAAATCATTTTACATCCGATTACCGCAGCCGGGATGAAGACGGCTATACCTTTATGTTCGAAATTAGCGGAAATACGAAGCAGCCAATCTCTATACAAATGTCGCCGCATAACCTGCCGGCCGGATTTGACTGGGCTGTCTTTTCTCCTGAAACCGGTGTTCGTTACAATAAAGAACAACTTAATACCAGCCGAAGCCATCAGCGTTTTGTACTTGCTGTTGGTAATAATGATTTTATTAGCGCAGCGGCGCAGGGATACGCGTCACAGCCGCACTCCTTCCGGCTTAGCCAAAACTATCCTAATCCATTTAATCCGCAGACGGTGGCAAAATATCAACTGCCCACAGCGGAAAGAATCACCATTGAGGTGTATAACCTTCTGGGACAACGTATAAAAACACTGCTTAAAAATGAAGATCAGGACGCCGGCTACTATCAGATAAAATGGAACGGAACCGATGCTGCCGGTGCATCCGTTTCGGCTGGAATTTACTTTTTGCATTTGCGTTCTAAGAATTTTAACAAAACAGTTAAGATGATTCTTCAAAAATAGACACGGCGCAACGCCTGTCATGTAATTTTAAAAGATGGAAGAATTTATACAAAAGGACTTGTATTTAAAATGGACTCTATTATAAATGAATAACAAAGAAAATACAACGCAGCCGTCACCGCTTCCTTTCCAATTAAAGACCGAACGGTTTTTATTTTCTATCGCCCGTAAATTTGTTTATATCACCCCTGCGGAGATCGACAATGAAATCAATACCTGTCTTGAATCGTTGATCGCATTTACTTTGGCCGACCGCGGCTATATTTATTTTTTCAAACAAAACAATACACAGCTCGAAGCGGCCTATATGGTGAAGCCTAAGAATATCCCGAACAAGATACCGCGCCACAGCCAGGTAAACGGTCCGGATTTCGCATGGCTGTCCGATTCTATTTTGAACAATTCTGCCGTTGTCGTTGCAAATCCGCAAGTATTGCCGCCAAAAGCCGCCACCATAAAAATGATTATGGAAGCGGAGAAATCAAAATCGATGCTCCTTTGTCCCTTTATCGCCAATGATATTGTCGTTGGTTTTATCGGTATCGATACGGTTTCGGGAGAACTGCACCATTTTAAAGAACTGGAACATCTGCTGCGGGGCAGCGCGGATATTTTTAACGGCGCTATTGAACGCAAAAAAGCCGTTCAGGCCGGAATCCGGATCGAACAGAAAATGCGTTCCCTTTTCCGGGAAATTGCCGACGTCGTTTTTATCTCAACCCCGGAAGGAAAATTACTGGAGATCAATCCTGCAGGTGCTAAACTATTTGGATTTTCTTCTGTGAAAGAATTGCTGAATATTCACAATGTCTCCAATTTTTATATGAATGCCCGGGACCGGGTCAAATTCAAAAAAACCCTTGAGCAAAACGGCTCCATCAAAGATTATGAACTCACCCTGCGACGAAAAAACGGCGAAAAAATAATCGTACTGGAAACCGTAACCGCCGTGCGCGATACAAATGGCGAAATCACTTCCTACGAAGGGATTATGCGCGATATTACCGATAAGCGGCAATTGGAACAGCAGCTTTTTCAGGCGCAAAAAATGGAGTCTATCGGGTTGCTTGCAGGTGGTATCGCCCATGATTTTAATAATATTCTTACCGCTCTAATCGGCTACGCACAGTTGATTTTAATGGAGGGCGGTGAGGATCAGCCCTATTATAAAAACGTGCAGAATATTATTCGCAGCGGAAAACGGGCCGAAGATTTGATTCGTAAGCTGCTTGCCTTTAGCCGTAAACAGATGATCGAGCTGAAAACCTCGGATATCAACCAAATTATTACCGAATTGCACAGTATGCTCTCCCGTCTGCTGCCGGAAGATATTGAGTTTACTCTTGATTTAAAAGGAGAAAAGAATCTCATTAAAGCCGATGATGTGCAAATTCAGCAAATTTTAGTAAATCTCATCGTCAATGCGGGACACGCGATTAATGCGCTTGGCAATAAATCCAAGGCTAAAAGTATTGTCATTCACACCGAACGTACAAAGATAGACGATGATTTTACGACACTTCATCCGGGCAGCAGAAAAGGAAACTATATTCTTCTTTCTGTCTCAGACACAGGTATCGGCATGGATGAAAAAACCAAATCCAAAATTTTCGAACCGTTTTTCACGACAAAAAAAGACACCGGCGGCTCCGGGTTGGGGCTTTCAACTATCTATGGAATTGTGAAACAGAACAAAGGATATATCACGGTAGAAAGCGAACCCGGAAAGGGAGCAGAGTTTAAAGTTTACTGGCCGGCCACCACAGAAGATAAGCGCAAAACAACCGTTCCGGACAGCGACCTGACCGACAAAGAACGCACGGAAACCATTCTGTTTGTGGAAGATGACGAAGATGTACGCGCGTTAGCCTGCACCGGATTGAAAACCCTGGGCTACAATGTAATTGAAGCGCGGCACGGCGCACATGCCTTGAAAATTGTTAAACGGAAAAACTTGTCGGATAAAATTGATTTGGTTATAACCGATATGATTATGCCGGAAATGGGCGGTGAAGCGTTGGCCCTGAAATTGCGTGAAATTAATCCGCATATAAAAATTCTGTTATGTTCCGGTTATACGGATAGCCGGATTTTTATGCTGGAGTCGGAAGGTATTGAAGGCTATTCTTTTCTGGCCAAACCCTATACAATCAATAAACTGGAAAAGAAGATTCAGACTATTCTGCATAAATCCGATTAAACGATAAAACGACTGTTATATTAAATATGTATAAAGGTTCCCTTCGACAGGCTCAGGGTACACCCTTCGACAGGTGCAGGAAACACACTTTGACAGGTGCAGGGAACGCAGTTTGACAGGTGCAGGGAACGCAGTTTGACAGGTGCAGGGAACGCACTTTGACAGGTGCAGGGGAACGCACTTCGACAGCCCTTCGACAAGCTCAGGGGACGTATGCTGAGCTTATCGAAGCATACCATTTCAGGATTAACTTCGCACTACGTTTGAATTTGTTGTTAATAAAACCTTCCGGATTTAAAGACCCGGAAGGTTTTTGAGTTTAAATGTGAATTGCTTCGTCTTCGGCGTCCCCGGCCGCTTCCATAATCATTTCGGATAAAGTTGGATGGGCGTGCATGGTTTTAGCCAGTTCCACAGGCGTCGCTTCCAGCGCCTTGGCCAAACCTAATTCGGCGATGAGCTCCGTGGCTTCGGTGCCAACGATATGAGCGCCCAGCAGTTCGCCGTATTTTTTATCAAAGATCAATTTTACCATTCCATCCCTGGCGCCGATGGCCCGGGCCTTACCCGAAGCCGAATAGGGAAAACGACCGATTTTTAATTCATATCCGGCTTCCATAGCCTTTTCTTCACTCATTCCGATACTGGCCACCTGGGGCTGGCAATACGTACAACCGGGAATGCTGTCGTAATCCACCGCGTGGGTTTCCATTCCGGCAATTTTTTCCACACAGACAATTCCCTCGTGCGAAGCCACGTGGGCCAGCAGCGGCGGCCCTGTAATATCGCCGATGGCGTAAACACCGGCCACATTTGTCTGGTACCATTCAT
>JANTFQ010000194.1 GCA_024763405.1 Calditrichaceae bacterium | reverse complement strand
CAATATTTCAAAGTTGGAATTCAATCCGTGTTTATCTGCGTTTATCCGCGGTTTTAAATTAGTTCTGCAACACACTGTTTTGAAGGAAGGGGATTGAACACGATTATCGGGTTCAGGTGAGGGTTGTTATTTAGAATCTGTCTTTAAAGTAGTCTAAAACCTTACCCCCCGAAGTATCGGGGCAGACCAGGCTTTCCTGAAAGGAGAGGGAGAAAAAAAAGTTCCCCTTCTCCTTGTAGGAGAAGGGGTCAGGGGATGAGGTATTTATAACAACAGAAAAAATCATCATAATTCTCAATAATCTCACACTTTATAGACAGACTCTATTAAAACTTTCAACAAACCAGAACATTCACTTTTTAAGCGGACTCTCAGGAAATTATATCATTAGTATCCGTATCAATTTTTGTAAATGACATTCAAGAAAAAAGAATAAATATTTTGGCGCGTGAAGCTTATTACAAGCGTTTTGTCTTGACTTGACAGGGCTTATTGATAGTTGATATTTAACGGGATACTAATAAGATTATATCTTAAAAATCCATAATAAAAAATAATCAATATACTATTTCAGTAACTTAAGAATCATGGTTTAATCCAATATTGTTTATATTACATTTCTCCCCTCTACCTTATATTTATGCGCGATTTCTTAAAAAAATAAAAAAGTGCTTGCATCTTAAAAAAATAGATCCTAAATAGTGAACAATCTAAATAGTTAACCAGGTTAAATATTAAAAACATTAATGAACGGGGCCTATGTCAGCGACTCCGCAACAATTAATTTCCGAATACAGCCGAATGCTGTCACAGTTACTCGGCGAGGTAATGGAACAGCATTATCTGTTGCAAAAAGCGCCTCACCAGCTCACCAAGACACAATTTTCAATTTTAAAAATACTAAACACGTCCGGTTCTTTTCTTGGCAGTGAGTTATCACGGATTTTAAGTATTAGCCGGCCGGCGGTTAGTAAAAATGTGGATAAGCTTGTAAAACACAAACTGGTTACCCGGAAAATATTAAAAAAAGACCGGCGTACCACCGAAATCAGCCTGCTTAAAGCGGGGCGTACGATTGTTCAGTCTTATGAAAAAATCCGTTTGCAAAAGCAGGAAAAAGCACTGGAAGTTTTAAGTGACAGAGAACAGCAATTACTGGCAGAGCTGCTAAGCAAGTATGTACGCAGTTGTATGTTCGGGGAAAAGATGCTGGACCTGATTTGTCTACAGTGTAATGATGTGATTATGGAGGATTGCCGTTTAATTAACCAGGAAAATAATTGTAAATTTATAGAAAAGATCGAGGCACACAGGGCAATTAGTCAACAAAGTGAATAATAGATTGTTGTTACATTTACCTAACTAATTAAGGAGGAAGCAGCATGTCCACTGTTTTAAACTATCTTTCAAAGCAAGGACACGTTCCAGAAAATCCTGAAATTAGAGGTGTTTCCCGCAGAGACTTCCTGAAATTCTGTACCATTACTGCTGCGTCTCTTGGTTTGCCGCTGGGAATGGCCGATGCAATCGCGAAAGCGGTTACAAGCAAATCGCGCCCTCCCGTAATCTGGCTGCATTTCCAGGAATGTACCGGTTGTACCGAATCCCTGCTCCGTGCCACACATCCCACTGTAGAAAACCTCATTCTGGACCTAATCTCTTTGGATTATTCCGAAACCCTGATGGCGGGAGCCGGCCACCAGGCCGAAGACGCCCTGCACAAATCTGTTGCTGAAAACGAAGGCAAATTCATTCTTGTGGTCGAAGGTTCCATCCCGCTTAAGGACGATGGCATTTATTGTAAAATCGGCGGGAAAACGGCGCTTTCTATTTTAAATGAAGTTGCACCCAAGGCCGCGGCCATCGTAGCGATTGGCTCCTGTGCATCCTGGGGCGGCGTACAGTCATCTTATCCGAATCCCAC
The DNA here is from genome assembly GCA_024763405.1 of Calditrichaceae bacterium. Classification (GTDB taxonomy): domain Bacteria; phylum Calditrichota; class Calditrichia; order Calditrichales; family Calditrichaceae; genus JANTFQ01. Next base: position 3,135 of record JANTFQ010000194.1, on the reverse strand, counting down.
CGGTGCGGTTGGCGTTGATGCGATTGTCAAAGATAAGCCTGTAATCAATTTACCGGGTTGTCCCGCAAGTCCTTATAACCTGTTGTCAACGGTCCTCTATTATTTAACACTTAAAAAACTACCCGAGCTGGATAGAAAGGGCCGTCCTAAATTTGCCTATGGCAGATTGGTTCATGAAAACTGTGAACGCCGGCCGCATTTTGACGCCGGACGTTTTGCCAACCAGTTTGGCGATGACGGACACAAGCAGGGCTGGTGTTTGTATAAACTGGGCTGTAAAGGTCCGGAAACCCATGCTAACTGTCCGGTTCAGTTGTACGGTGATGTAGGCTCAAACGCCTGGCCGGTAGGAACGGGACATCCCTGCTTCGGTTGTACCGAAAAAGGTGTAGGATTCGAAAAACCCCTCCACCAGCAAGCCAGCGTATTTACCGCCACACCGCCGGCACTCTTTCCGGATATCAATCAGGATAAAGGCAGTGGATTTACGGCTGGCGCTGCTTTGGTTGTGGGTGCTGCAGCCGGCGCTGCCGCTGTTTCGGGAATGAAAGTATCGAAGGCGTTAAAGGAAACGGACGCTGAACCTCCGGCTGATAAACAGCAGGAGGTATGATATGAATATTGAACGAAGAGATTTTTTTAAGATTCTTTCCATCGGCGCTCTGACGGCCGCAGGTTCTAAGTCTGTTCAGGCAAGGGACTGGCAGTACACCGGCCGTCCACCAAAAGCCCCGGCGTTGCTGTACGATTCCACCCTTTGTATCGGCTGTAAAGCCTGTGAAGTAGGCTGTAAAAAAGCCAACGGTTTGGACTTGGACCATTCGGACCTGGAAAAAACATTTGGCGTCAGTAACACCTGGGATTGTGCAGATGACCTCGATACCAATTCCTGGCTGAAAATTAAACTGTATAAAAATGGTGATGCTTCGGTAAAAGACCGTGAAACGGATGGTTTTGCCTTTATGCGATCTGCCTGCATGCATTGTGTAGAACCGGATTGCCAGTCCGTCTGTCCCACATCGGCTTTATTAAAAGACCCGGAAACCGGAATTGTCTCCTGGGATGTTGATGCCTGTTGCGGATGCCGTTACTGCCAGGTTGCCTGTCCCTTTGCTATTCCAAAATTCGAATACGAAAAGGCTTTTCCAAAAATCGAAAAATGTTTTTTGTGTGAACACCGGTTAGCGGAAGGCCAAATAACCGGATGCAGCGAAGCCTGTCCCACCGGCGCAACCTTATTTGGCGAGTATGAAACAATCCTGGCTGAAGCAAAACGCCGTCTCGCGGTTAAAGAAGGCGATACCTATGATTATCCGGTGCATACGCTGGAATCCGGCGTTACAAAACCCCGCCCCGCGGCCAAATACATCAATCATGTCTATGGCGAAAAAGACGGCGGAGGCACCCAGTATATTGTGCTTTCGGCGGTTCCTTTCAGCAAACTTGGATTACCAAAATTACCCGAGCATTCTTCTTCTTCAAAATCGGAAGCACTACAGCATGGGCTTTACCAGGGTTTGATTGCGCCAATCGTTTTGTTTGGTGGTTTAGCGGCAGCTGCTTTCCGCAATGTACGACAGGAAGAAAAAGAAGAAAGGAGGGCCCAGGATGAAGCTTAAACCACTCGGTGGAGAAATCTGGACAAAACCCTTTAAAGTATTACTTTTACTTGCTGTAATAGCGGGGATATTTATAATTCGACGCTTTATTTTTGGACTCGGCGCCGTTACGCATCTCAACGATGGGTATCCCTGGGGCATGTGGATTGTGTATGATGTGGTTACCGGAACAGCCATTGCCTGCGGCGGTTATGCTATGGCCATATTAGTGTATATTTTCAACCGCGGCAAATATCACCCGCTTGTGCGCAGCGCCCTGTTGGCCAGTTTATTCGGCTATACTTTGGCAGGCGTTTCGATCGTTTTAGATGTGGGCCGTTACTGGCAATTACATAATGTTTTTATGCCCGGCTACTATAATCCTCATTCCGTAATGTTTGAGGTTGCTTCCTGTATTGCACTATATATTTTTGTAATGTGGGTGGAATTCTCTCCCGCTTTTGCCGAGCAAATGAAAAGGGAAAAGCTGCATAATTTTTTAAATAAAATTATGTTTATTTTTCTGGGTCTTGGTGTATTACTGCCCACCATGCACCAATCGTCGCTTGGTTCTCTGATAATTGTTGCCGGTGAAAAACTTTCGCCTTTGTTTCAGACGATGTGGATTCCTCTCCTGTTTTTGATAACCGCAATTTTAATGGGCTATTCCATGGTTATCGTCGAATCCATTTTATCTTCGGTTGGCTTTAAGCGGCCTATTGAAAGCAACATACTTGCCAGACTATCACGCTTAATCCCTTTTCTACTGGTTATCTTTTTAATCATCCGATTCGCGGATATTATCATTCGCGGGGAAATTGGACTTATGTTTAGTTTTAACCTGGCCAGCATTATGTTCATCATCGAGACCATTCTGTTTCTGATTCCGATGGTGATTTTGTTTTCCGAAAAGAACCGCGGCCGCAGTCAGATGCTTTTCATTTCTGCTGTGCTGATGATTCTTGCTGGCGCTTTATACCGCTTCGATGTCTTTATTGTCGTATTCAACCCAGGACACGGTTATCATTATTTTCCGGCATTTCAGGAAATTATGATTACCGTAGGAATAATCGCGATGGAAATTATGGGCTATCTGATTTTTGTAAAAAGACTGCCGGTATTTCCCGAAGTAAAACACGCTTAAAATTGAGGAGGAAAAATAAATGGCTCGAAGAATAACGGTTGATCCGGTAACCCGTATTGAAGGACATTTACGGATTGACTGCGAAGTGGAAAACGGAAAGATAAAGAATGCCTGGTCTTCCGGCCAGATGCTTCGCGGTATCGAGAATATTTTAAAAGGGCGTGACCCTCGTGACGCCTGGATTTACACACAGCGCTTCTGCGGCGTTTGCACCACGGTGCATGCCATCGCCTCTGTACGTACCGTGGAAAACGCGTTGAATATGGAAGTCCCTTTAAACGCACAGTACATCCGTAATATGATCATTGCCGCGCATGGTATTCATGATCATATGGTACATTTTTATCATCTTTCTGCTCTGGATTGGGTGGATGTGGTTTCGGCATTGGGCGC